>CAYSYD010000017.1:0-26033 GCA_964435145.1 uncultured Akkermansia sp. | reverse complement strand
CGTGTGTTTCTGCCATAAGGTCATGACACGAACTTTCTAATGCGTCTGCCCTGGTATAGGTAAGTATGGGATTGACGCCGGGATGGGATTCTGGCAATATAGGGGCAGAAAGATTATGAGCACATACGGATATTACCGTTTGGCCGTCGTGACGCCGCGCGTGCGTGTGGCTGATGTTTCGTTCAATGTGGAGGAGTTGGTGCAGTGCGCAAAAGCTGCAGCCAAGGGCGGGGCGCATGTGGTTGCGTGCCCGGAGTTGTGCCTTACCGGGGCAAGTTGCGGCGATTTGTTTTTCCAACCTCGTTTACAGCAAGCCGCTTTGCGGGGCTTAACGCATTTTGCCGCAGAAACGGCGCGGCTTAATGTTGTGGTGTTGCTGGGGATGCCCTTGGTGGTGGGTACGGCTTTGTTCAATGTGGCTGTTGTGGTGCAGCGGGGACGAGTGCTGGGCGTGGTGCCGAAGAGTGAAGTTCCTTGCCACCGTGCGGCGGGCGAGGCTCGTTGGTTCCGCCCTGCTCGGGAGCTAATCGGAGTGTCCGAGGTGTCCTTGCCCGGGTTTGGCGAAGTGCCGCTGGGTACGAATCTTCTTTTCAGCGATGGGGGGGATTTGGTTTTTAGTGTGGAGGTGGGTGACGATGCGAGGAGCGTGATGCCGCCCAGCTCTGCCGGAGTGTTGCAAGGGGCTTGCGTGGTTTTTAATCTTTCCGCTGAATATGAGCAAGCCGGTGGCGCTTCCAAGCGCCGGGCGCTGGTAAAGCAGCAGAGCGCTCGTTGTTTGGCCGTGTATGCCATGGCTTCTGCCGGAGTGGGCGAAAGTACGCAGGATGGTGTATGCAGCGGGCATTCGCTTGTGGCGGAAAACGGACGAATTGTGGCGGAATCTGCATGTTTTGAACAAAAGGGTAGCCTTACTTATGCAGATGTGGATGTGCAGCGTTTGGCGTATGTGCGCATGGGGGCGAGTTCATTTAATGATTGCCGCGCACGGCTGGCCTTGCCGCCATATCGTTGGGTTGCGTTGAGCCGTTTGGAAGGCTGTTGTGATTTGTCGTATGCGTGGTTGCCTCCGCGTCCTTTTGTGCCGGCTGCGGAGGAAATGGAGGAGCGTTGCGAGGAGATTCTTTCCATGCAGGCGGCAGCTCTTGCGCGGCGTGTGCAGCATTCGCATGCACGCACGATGGTGATAGGTATTTCCGGTGGTTTGGATAGCACGCTGGCACTTATGGTGTGTGCAAGGGTGTGCAAGCAGCTGGAAATAAGCCCGGAAAAAATTTTAGCTGTTACGATGCCGGGTTTTGGTACTACCGGCCGCACTTACCGCAATGCCGTGGAGATGATACGTCTTGTGGGTGCTTCTTTTAAGGAAATCAATATTAAGGAGGCATGCCTGCTGCACTTCCGTGATTTGGATTTTGACCCTTCGCTGAGAACTAATACCTATGAAAATGTGCAGGCTCGGGAACGTACGAAGATTCTTATGAATCTGGCGAATAAAACGGGCGGTATGGTGGTGGGTACGGGGGATTTGTCGGAGGTTGCTTTGGGGTGGTCTACGTACAATGGGGACCATATGAGCATGTATGGAGTGAATTGTGATGTTCCCAAATCTCTCATCCGCAGTCTGCTTGCGTATGAGGCAGCTTCCTGCGGGAGGGAGTTGGCTGCCACTTTGCAGGATGTGATTGATACGCCGGTAAGCCCGGAACTTCTGCCTCCTGCGGAGGATGGCACGATGGAGCAGAAAACGGAGGATATTCTGGGGCCTTACGATATTCATGATTTCTTGCTGTACCATTTTATCAAGTATGGTGCGGAGCCCACAAAGCTGCGTATACTGGCTCAAACGGCTTTTGCCGGGGAGTATAGTGAGGAGCTTATAGGGCGCACTTTGGAAATGTTCCTTCGCCGTTTCTTTACGCAGCAATTTAAACGTAGTTGCGTACCGGATGGTCCGAAGGTGGGCAGTGTGGCGTTATCTCCGCGTGCGGATTGGCGTATGCCTTCGGATGCTTGCGCCACAGAGTGGAAACCTTAACAAGATTTGAGCATATGAATGATACGACCCAACTTTACCGTCCGAATGCTGCTATTATTTACCAGCGTTCCGATGGGACGGTGTTGCTGTGCGAGCGAGCCAAATCCGCAGGTGCGTGGCAATTTCCGCAAGGCGGTATAAAGAAAGGGGAATCCGCTATGGATGCCGCCTGCCGGGAGGGTATGGAGGAAACGGGGTTTCGCCCGAATGAATATGAAGTGGTGGCGGCTCACGGTCCGTACCGTTACGATTATCCTCCCAAAGAGCGGGAGCGTGTGTTCCGTAAGCGGGGTATTCCCTATGCCGGGCAGGAGCAGCATTACTTCCTTTGCCTTATGCATTCCGATACGGCGGAGCCGTGGCTGGATAACAAGGAGTTCCGGGATTATCGCTGGATTCACCCCCGCGATTTTGATTTGAATTGTTTGCCGGATTTTAAACGCCCGGTGTACGAGCAAGTCTTGCGCGATTTTTTTAACCTGTGATTTTCTTTTTAACGGATGCCGGAGCCGGTGGCCATACTCCGTTCCCCCTATGCCGAGAAATTCGGGGTTCCTCGGCAGGGGAATTTGGCTCCGCATGTGGTGAGTGAGTTGGTGTTTGAACCGAATTTCCGCAATGCGGATATGGTGCGGGGCTTGGATGCTTTCTCGCACTTGTGGCTCATTTGGGGCTTTCACCAGAATGCGGGGCAGCCGTGGCATCCCACGGTAAGGCCTCCGCGGTTGGGGGGCAATACGCGGTTGGGGGTCTTTGCCACGCGCTCTCCTTTTCGCCCGAACGGGCTGGGGCTTTCTGTGGTGAAGTTGCTTTCCGTAGAACCCGGGCCGGTTCTATGTATTTCCGGGGCGGATATGGTGGATGGAACGCCTGTGTATGATATTAAGCCATACATTCCTTATGCGGATGCTTTGCCGGATGCTTCTGCCGGTTTTACGGAAAGCCCATGGGATGCGCTGGAAGTGCGCTTGCCGGAGCAGTTGCCTGCCGGTGCAGATGCCGCATGGCAAGCTGCTTTGCGGGAAACGCTGGCGCAGGATCCCCGCCCGGCATATCAGCAGGATCCGCACCGGGTGTACCACATGGTGCTGCGTCCGTTCGAGGTGCATTTCCGGGTGGAAGATGGTGTGGCATGGGTTCTTGCTATTTCTCCGCAGCCATGAGGGAAGAGCTTAGACAAGCGTTTGAGTGCAATTTTGCCGAGGGGGTAGAGAACGGGGCTGCTGTGTGTGTGATGCAGCGGGGACGGGAGCTGTGCCATTTATATGCCGGGATGGCTCGTCCCGGTATGCCATGGGCGGAGTCCACGCTAGTGCCGGTATTTTCTGCCACCAAGCCCGCTGCCGCCGCTTGTTTGCTGCAAGCCATGTGGGAGCGGGGCTTTTCTCCGATGCTGGAGCTGGGGGAGTTATGGCCGGAGTTTCCTCTTCCGAGGGCTACAGTGGGGCAGTTGCTTTCTCACCAGTGCGGTTTGGCGGCACTCGTGGAGTCTGTGGCATGGGCAGATGCGGCGGCTTGGGGTTCTGCAATAGAACGTACCCGCCCGGCATGGTGTCCGCCGGAGCATGGTTACCATCCTCAGACTTTTGGTCCATTGGTGGAGATGCTGATGCGGCGTGTTTGCGGTATGAGTATATCCGATTTCTGGGAGCAGCGTATCCGCCGCCCGTTACATCTTGATTTTTACATTGGGCATGTGCCGGAATCTGCTTTTGAGCGCATTGCTTATTTGCAGGCTCCCCGCTTGCCGCGTGGGGGGATGCCTCGGGATGCTTTCTATCAGGAATACTTTAATCCCGGAAGTTCTATATACCGAGCGTTTCACAGTGTTACCGGGCAGGAATCTGCCAGGGAGATGAATACGCCTTCTGCTTGGAATACCGCTAATCCGGCGAGGGGGGGAGTGGCTTCTGCGCGCGGGCTGGCCGGGTTTTACCAGCTTCTTCCGGGGGAGGGAGAATCTCCGTTTGCTCCGGAGGTGCGGCAGTGGTTAGGGACGCCCCAATGCCGGGGCAGGGATAAAACCCTGCTGCAATCCACGGCCTTTACCTGCGGGGCTATGTGCGAGCCTTTGTCTCTTTTTCCGCAGGGAAGTTATGGACATGCCGGAGCAGGGGGCTGCCATGCTTTGGTTCACCCGGGTTCCGGCCTTTCCTTTGCTTATGTGATGAATCGTATGCAGCTGGGGGTTCTGCCTACGCAAAGGGTGCTGCGGCTTTTATCGGCTGTTTTTCCGGGGGCTGCATAAAGAGCTGCGCGCCTTCCAAGTGTATGGGAGTGGAAAATTTTTCCTCTAAGAGTTTTCCGGTGCTGAGTCCATGCAGTGTATCGGGCGCGTACTTTCCGCACCACTGGGCTAAGAGGCTAAGTCCTATGGGCGTTTCCAGCGCAGAGTTTATCCACCAGCGTATGCCGTGTTCACCGGCCAGTTTGGCCCATTCTTGTGTGCCTTGCAGCCCTCCGTGTAATGTGGGTTTGAGTACAATGGCTTGAGGCGCAATGGTTTCTAACAGTCTTGCTTTATCTGCTTGGCTGTGGTGGGCAATCAACTCCTCGTCCAGAGCGATGGGGAGGGGTGTCTGCCGGCAGAGAAGATGCACGGCTGCTGTGCTGCCCGGTGGTAGGGGTTGTTCGATGCAGGAAACTCCGGCATCTGCCAGTTGTTGTAATTTCCTGAGTGCATCTTCCGGGGCGAAGGCTCCATTGGCATCCACTCGGAGTTCTATTCCGGGAAAGCGGCGATGCGCTTCTTGTAGTAATGCTACTTCCTGCGGAAAAGGCAGGGCTCCCACCTTCATTTTGAGACAGCGAAAGCCATGCTGCACGCCTTCCTGCATGGCTTGCAACATTGTCGTGGCATCGGCCATCCAAATCAGGTGATGGATTTCCACCCCTTTTTCCCCTCGGGAGAAAGGTGTATCCCACAAAGGCGTGCCGAGGCAGGAGGCTTGCAAAATGGCCCCTTCCAGAGCGAGGCGGCAAGCCGGCCATTCGGCTGCCATGTGGGGCATGAGGGCTCCCCGGGCCTTTACTTGGGCACAGAGTTCCCACAGCGTGTTTTCCAAATTTTCCAGCTTGCTTTCCGGGGAGAGTCCGGGCATGGGGCTGCATTCTCCGGTGGCGGTGCCCCACGGTGTATCTGCATGGATGAACCAGACGGGGCGTTCCGACAGGGCGCCACGCGATGTTCGTGCCGGCTTGCGGAATCGGAAGAGCCGCTGCTCTACCCGGAGCTGCGTACCCGGTGGCAGGGGAATGGCCTCCATTATGGTAGCTTGGGGTATTTGGAAAAATCCGGTTTGCGTTTTTCTAAGAATGCCTTGGAGCCTTCGTGGGCTTCATCACACATATAGAAGAGCATTGTGGCATCGCCGGCCAGTTCTTGGATGCCGGCTTGGCCATCCAATTCTGCGTTGAGTCCGGCTTTGATGAGGCGCAAAGCAATGGGAGAATGCTGCATCATCTCCTCTGCCCATTGTACATACTCATCCTCCAGCTGCTCTTGGGGAACTACTTTGTTCACCAGTCCCATTTCCAATGCTTCCTGTGCATTGTATTTGCGGCAGAGGAACCAGATTTCCCGTGTTTTTTTCTGGCCGATGCAGCGTGCCATATACGATGAGCCGAATCCGGCATCGAAACTCCCTACTCGTGGGCCCGTTTGGCCGAAAATGGCGTTTTCCGAGGCAATGGATAAATCGCACACCACATGGAGAACATGCCCGCCGCCAATGGCAAAACCATTTACGGCGGCAATAACGGGCTTGGGTAGGGAACGTATTTGCTTCTGCACGTCCAGCACAGAGAGGCGGGGAATTCCCTCTTCGTCCACATAGCCGCCGCAGCCTTTAACATTCATATCTCCCCCGGCACAAAATGCCGTATCCCCGGCGCCGGTGAGTACAACCACGCTCACATCCTGCATTTCTCTGCAACGGAGCAGGGCATCACTCATTTCTGCCGTTGTAAGGGGGGTAAAAGCGTTGCGATAACGTTCTCGATTGATGGTGATGCGGGCTATGCCGCCATATTGCTCAAAAAGGATTTCTTTGTATTCCCGGATGGTTTTCCATTCTCTTTTCATGGGGGGATATTAGTGGTGGTTATAAAAATCTTTCAGAAGAGAGGCATCCTGCGATGCTTCCGTGAATGCTTCCACCAGGACGGCACCCGGCGCGGTAGAGAGGAGCAGGGGGAGTGTTTTTGCCCAATCTTCGGCGTGGTGTACTTGGCGATACCGCATACCGGAGGGGGTGCAGGTTTCGGCAGAAAGTCCGTGCGGAGCAGATACTTCCGGGGCAGTGGGAATGCCGGGTAAGAGGTGGAAAATCCCGCCACAGTGATTATTGAGCAGGAGGATGCGCACGTTCGGCAACTCTCGGAAGGCCAGTAGGGCATTTACATCGTAAAAGAAGCTCAAATCACCTATGATGATGATGTGCAGCTGCTCCGGCGCGGCGGCGGCATAGCCCAAGGCAGTGGAGAGGGAGCCTTCAATGCCATTGATTCCCCGGTTGCATTCCACGCGGATGCCCGGCGGCAGGGGGAAGAGCTGCGCATACCGCACGGCGGAGCTGTTGCCCAGGTGCAGTATGCTGCCGGCGGGGATTTTTTCCAGCACATCGCCCACTAGGCTCATGCCGCAATAAGTCTCTCGGGGAAAGGTGGTGGGTGGCGTGTACCAAATCTTGGGGAAATCGGCATCGCCTTCCTCTGCAAAGGCAGCCACCATCTCCAGAAATTCCGCAGGTTCTCCTTCCAGAATACGTGTTACGCAGCAGAAGGTATCCACCACTGCCCCATCCAGACTAATGTGCCAGTGTTGCCGGGGGGGATAGCTGCGCAGAAGTCTTTTCATCCGTTTGGAGATAATATCTCCGCCGTATGTGATGAGGAGGTCCGGTGCCATGCCGGATTTTAACTGCGTTCCCGGCAGTGTATCCGGCCGGGTAACTCCCTGCTGCCCCAGTTGGGAAAGATGCTCCCCGATGATGACAAATCCTTTCTTCTTCAATTCCTCCAGCGGCAGTTTCGGCAGGGTGGTCATTTGTCCCAGCAGGAGCATGCGGCGAGGGCAGGCAGCTATTTCTGCGAGCAGTGCAGTTTCATCGTCCGCCGTCATGCGGGCGGCTTCTGTTCGGCGGATGATTCTCACAGAAGGCAGCGGCCGCTCGCTCATGCCGAAAAAGGGTTCCGAGAGGGGGATGTTCAGATGCACAGGACCTCCGGCTCGGTGGCGAAGAGCCAACATCGCTTCGTTGATGAGTCTATTTGCATGCCACGAGTCTTCTTCCGGAAGCTGGGCGGAAAAACGTACCAAGGTCCCATACACTCCGGGCTGGGGGAGTGTTTGCCCATCCTGTTGGTTAATCCATGCTGCCGGTCTGTCTGCCGAGAGGATGAGCAGGGGAACATGGCGATAGCTGGCTTCTGCCACGGCCGGATGAAGGTTCAGTAGAGCCGAGCCGGACGTTACGCACACTGCTACCGGTTCTCCGCATTGTAAAGCCCATCCCAGTGCTACGAAACCGGCACTCCGTTCATCGCATATGCTCCGGCATTCCATGCCGGGGAGTGCGGCCAGCGTGCCCACTATCGGAGAATTCCGGCTTCCCGGGCATAGAACACAGCGGGAAATGCCGTGCGCGCACATGAGTGTGGCTAATTGTTGAATTACCCCCTTGTCGCTCACCAAGCTCATGCCCCGCATTTTAGCACGCATTGCTCCGGGCTGCAATGCTAATTCCTGCTAGCAGAACAAGTGAGCAAGAGCGAGGCGCGGGACGGCAAATTTCCTTGTCATGCGGAAGCTGAAGCCGCAATGTAGGCTTGTATCATCGTGTACGGCTCCTTAGAATGAAAACGATGATTCGATTTTCCCTCTTTGGCATTCCTGTGAGTATTCATCCCACTCTGTGGCTCACTTTAGCTCTTCTTGGCGGAGCTATTGGAATTTCCAGCATGGCGGAGTTTTTGAGTGTGGCTCTTTTTATTATAGCTGCATTTACCTGCCTGTTGGTTCACGAGTTCGGGCATGCTATTGTGGGGCGTCGTTTGGGGGGAGGGCATCCTCATGTATACCTTGCATGGATGGGTGGCGATTGCTCGAATACGGAAGCTCGCCTTACTCGCATGCAAGGTGTGATTATGACGGCTGCCGGTCCTTTGGCAACGGTGTTATTAGCCGTTGTGTCCACGCTGGTGCTGGGTTTATATTTGCAGGATGTGCCTAAAGCCTTCGCCTTGGCGTCTCGTTTCATGGTGGGGCAGCTGCCGGTGGAGGCTCTTTCTCTTTGCCCGCCTATGGCCATGTTCTTTTTC
Source organism: uncultured Akkermansia sp. (assembly GCA_964435145.1). GTDB lineage: Bacteria > Verrucomicrobiota > Verrucomicrobiia > Verrucomicrobiales > Akkermansiaceae > Akkermansia. The sequence continues at coordinate 17,677 of CAYSYD010000017.1, read as the reverse complement.
TTCTACTTGGTGGAGGTTGCCTGCTGGTGGACTATTTTGAACTTACTGCCCATTTTTCCTCTGGATGGGGGGCAGATTATGCATGGCCTTATGAAATCTCCCCGTCTTATGCACTCCATTAGCTTTTGTGCCGCATGCGTCTTTACGGCTTTCTTTTGTGTGGCCGGGATGTGGCTCATGGCTATATTTATGGTGATGCTGGCTTTCCTGAATCAACGTTTTTACAGTCAGGCTCCCTATTGAGGTTTTTCATTGACAATCACATTTTAATTACTAAAATCCCGCTATGGCTCAACAGAACGCTATTTCTCCTACTCGTGCTGAGGATTTCCCCGAGTGGTACCAGCAAGTCATCAAAGCTGCCGATTTGGCTGAAAATTCCGAGGTCCGTGGTTGCATGGTTATCAAACCATGGGGCTACGCCATTTGGGAACTCATTCAGCAGCAGCTCGATGCAGAATTTAAGCGCACCGGGCATACCAATGCCTACTTCCCCATGCTGATTCCTGTTTCCTATCTGGAAAAGGAGGCAGAACATGCAGAGGGGTTTGCCACAGAGTGCGCCGTGGTGACGCACCACCGCCTTGAGGCCGTTAAAGACCCGGAAACAGGTAAAACCCGCATGATTCCCTCCGGGGAACTTACGGATAAATATGTGATTCGTCCCACTTCCGAAACTGTTATCGGAGCCGCTTTCTCCCGCTGGCTCGAATCCTACCGCGACCTCCCCTTCAAGGTGAACCAGTGGTGCAATGTGATGCGCTGGGAAATGCGTCCTCGCATCTTCCTCCGTACTGCTGAATTTCTCTGGCAGGAGGGGCATACCGCCCACGAGACACGCGAGGAAGCCGAGGAGGAAACAGCCATTATGCACAAGGTGTACGAGGACTTCCAGCGAGATGTGCTGGCCGTGCCCTCCATCCCCGGAGAAAAGACAGAACACGAACGTTTCCCCGGAGCCGTGCGTACCTTTACCGTGGAGGCCATGGTGCAGGACCGCAAGGCCATTCAGGCCGGTACGTCCCACTTCCTCGGGCAGAACTTTGCCAAGGCGCAGAATATCTCATTTGCCGGACGTAATAATGAACGCCAGTACGCTTGGACCACTTCGTGGGGTGTTTCCACGCGCATGATTGGTACGCTTATTATGGCCCACTCGGATGATGATGGCTTGGTTTGCCCGCCACGCGTGGCTCCCCGCCAAATCGTGATTATTCCTGTGACTCCTAAGGCGGATACTCGCGAGGCGATTCTTACGCATTGCCAAGAGCTTGCGGATAAACTTTCTGCCATGAGTTTCCATGGGATGCCGTTGCGAGTGATTGTTGATACACGCGATCTCAATGGCGGGACCAAGAAATGGGAGTGGATTAAGAAGGGAGTTCCCGTACGTCTCGAAATCGGCCCCCGCGATTTGGAGAAAGGCTCTGTGTGCCTCAGCCGCAGAGATTTGCCCACAAATGAGAAGTCTTTCCTCCCGGAGGCTGATTTCCTTGCCGGTGCTGTAGAACTGCTGGAGGATATCCAGAATAGCCTTCTTAAACGCCAGAGGGATTTCCGAGATAGCCATATTCGCCCCTGTGCCACGATGGAGGAATTGCAGGCCAATTTCTCCGGCGAGGGTGATGCCGATTGGCTGCTCTGCCCGTGGGATGGTAGCCCGGAGGAGGAGGAAACTCTTGCCAAGAGCCTCCGCATCTCCATCCGCTGCATTCCCCATGGTGAGATGGGAACCGGTCCGGAGGCTCCCTGTATTTTGACGGGGCGCCCCACTACTCGCCGTGTGCTTTGGGCTCGTAGCTATTAAACTGTTTTAAACAGATTTAATTATTTATGAGGGTTTCCGGAGTTTTCGGAAGCCTTCATAGCTTTTTTTCCGAAAATTAATTCGGAAATACTGTTAACCGGAACCGGGAGTAAGGAGCGGTAGAACGCACTTTGAACTTGCGGGAACCATGCCTTGTGAGTATAATCCGGCAGCTAATCATGGAGCTTTCCGCAGAAGAGTATCAGAACCAAGATGTGGTGCCCGCCCGCACATGGCCGATTCGCCTTGCAGGGCTGGGAATCCTCGTGTTCTGCGGGGGGCTTTTTGCGGCTCTCGTCACCTATGCCCATGGCGAGATGGGCTGGGATTTCCTGAACCCGACAGGGGGCGAGGCGGCAGAGGCTGCTCTTTGCACGAATGCCTTGGGCGTTGTGGGCTTGTATGTGGCCGGAGTCCTGTATTGGTTGTTAGGGGCTGTGGCTGTTTATGCGGTAGGTTTGCTGGCCTTGGTGGCGTTGGGAATGTTGTGGAATCCCTTGCGCGGACGCATGGGGCAGGGGATTGCATTGTGCTGCATGGTGATTTTCTCTTGTGCCATTCTCAGTATTCAGCCTTGGATTTTGCAGGAATGGGCTATGGCACATGGGGGGGTAACCCCCGGAGGTAAGTTAGGCTATTTGGATGGCATTTGCGTGGCGGAGGCGCTGCTGGGCGCGCGCTGGGCTTTGTGTGCATTGCTGGCGGCTCATGCCATATGTTGCATTTATTTTGGCGGATTTACATTGGTCAGTTTTGGCCGTGGTGTGGTGCAGGATGCGGCGCATTGCTGGAACTGCTGGTGCCGGCGTCGCGAACTCCGCCAGCAGCGCAAGGAGCGTGAGCGTGAGGAATGGATGAAGAAAATTAAGGAGCGCGAGGAACGTGCCGCCGCGGATGCCGCCGCCGCCGCGGCAGAGGCAGAGGCCAATGCCGCAGCGGAATTTGCAGCCACAGAGGCGCGCTTGGCCTCCATGCGTACGGAGACGCCGTACTCCCGGGCCAAGGCTGCTCCCCAGCCCCAGCACCGGCAAACTCAGCTTCCTCCCCGTATGCGCTCCGGGGTACAACCTCGGCGTCAGCCTTTGATTCAGGAGCTTCCGAGTGAGGACATGTATGCCACCGGCGAGGAGATGAAAACTTCCTCCCTGCAACAGCCGCGGCCAGCGGTGTTGCCTGTGCCCCCGCGCAGGCCGGAACGCCCCATGCCGGTTGCTCAACCATCTCCTGCTCGGGCTGCGACAACGCCGCAAGCTGCGGCTCCGGAGCCGAAACCGCAAGCCCCGGCTCCCGGGCGTCAATATGCCCGCCACCGAGACCGTAATAATCTGTTGGATTTGATGGCTCCTCTGGAGGAGGAGATTGCCCTGAAAAATGCTCCCGGGGCGGATTATGAGGAGGAAGAGGAGCCGACTCCGCTCCGCAGAGGAGATAGGCGCCGCCCTATGCAGGGCGAGGAGGTGTTGCGCAGGAAACGGATTTCCGTGCCGGCTCCTGCCCCTTCGCGGTCTGCGCCTCGCACCTTGCCCTCGGAGGATACCCGGGTGCAGTTTGAGGACTATCCTTTGCCTCCGTATGATTTGCTGGAGTATAAGCCGGTGCCGCCGGAGTTGCTTGCCGCTGCTCAAACGGAAATGCAGGAAGTGCAGCAGCGTATTATTGATACGCTGGATACTTTCCGCATAGCTGTGGAACCCGGGGATATTACCCGAGGTCCGAGTATTACCCGGTATGAGTTCTATCCGCCAAAGGGATTGCGTGTAAACAGAATAGCTACTTTGGATAGGGATATTATGCTGGCAACAAGCTCCAAATCCGTAAACATACTTGCACCCATTCCGGGTAAGAATACGGTGGGGATTGAGCTGGAAAACGCCCAGAAATCTCCCGTATATTTGCGGGAGTTGCTGCAATCCCCCAATTTCAATAACCCGAAGCTGCGCATACCGGTGGCTCTGGGCAAGGATGTGTATGGCAATGCCGTCATAGGTGACCTTGCGGCCATGCCCCACACTCTTGTGGCCGGTACCACGGGTTCCGGTAAGTCCGTTTGCATTAACAGTATGATTCTTTCCATGCTGTATAAATTCCGCCCGGAGGAATTGCGCCTTATATTGGTGGACCCCAAGGTGGTGGAAATGCAGCCCTATAAGAAATTGCCGCATTTGGCTTGCCCTGTGGTTACGAATCCGGCTCGGGTCATTGGTGCCCTTCGCTGGGCGGTGAACGAGATGGAACATCGCTATAAGATGTTCAGCCAGGTTGGTGTCCGCAACTTTGAGGATTTCAACAACCGCGAGGACGATGGTCCCGCGCTCTACGAGGAGGAACAGGAGACTCCGGAGGATGATTCTTTCGATGTGGAGGCCTGGGCCACCGAGATTGAACGCCAAGGCGAGGAGGAAGTGGAACTCGGAGAGGAAACTCAGGACGAATTCGATTTCGATGAGCCGGAGCGCATTCCTTCCAAATTGCCGTACGTGGTCATTATTATTGATGAGCTGGCGGATTTGATGCAGGTGGTGAAGGAAGATTTGGAAAATTACATTGCGCGCCTTACTCAGAAGGCACGCGCGGCCGGTATCCACTTGGTGGCGGCCACGCAGACGCCGCGAGCCAACGTGGTGACGGGGTTGATTAAGGCGAATATTCCCAGCCGCATAGCCTTCCGCGTGGCCAGTCCGCTGGATAGTCGAATTATTCTGGATACCACCGGTGCGGAAAATCTCTTAGGTAAGGGTGATAGCCTCTTCCTGCCTCCCGGTGGCATCACAAAGATGACGCGTGTGCAGGGTGCCTTTGTTTCTGATGCAGAGATAGCCTCTATCATCCAATGGTGTGCTTCCCACGCCAAACAAAACTTTGAGCAGGGGGTTACGGCAGAAATGGATAACAGCGATGGCTCTGCACCCAATGCTGATAATGGTGGTCGCATAGGTAATAAGAATATGAGCGATGAGGATTCGGAGCTTTACACCCGCTGCGTGCGCCTCGTTGTGTCGGAACGTAAAGCAAGTACTTCCCTCCTCCAGCGCCGTTTCAGTATCGGTTATGGACGCGCCGCTAAGATTATGGATCAGATGGAGAAAAACGGCATCATTGCTCCTTCAAATGGTACCTCTCGTCCGCGTGAGGTTCTGGTGGACCCGGTGGAGTAAAATCTAATCCGTTCTTTTGCTAATTTCCGGTAGACATGACGGCAAAAGGGATTGCCTAGGGTGGGGTGTCGGGGGTAATATGGCGGGGATGCTTTGCATGCGGAAGATGAAGAAAGTGATATGTGCCATGGTGGGGCTCGGGATGCTGGGCTGCGCCCAGCAACCTGCGGAGAAGCCTATCCCGGTGGCAGAAATGCCTGCGAAAATCATTTTAGATGACTCAGAGGGGCAAATCCCGGCAAAACCTATTGCCGTGCCGCAAAATACCAAAAGGATTGAGCCCCTGTACAAGGCGGAGCTTAAAGAAGCCCCTGCTCAGGAAAGCGTAGAGAGGCTTCCCACTGTGCCCAAGACTCCGCTTCCCCAGCTTCCGGAAGCCCCTGCTGCTCAGCCCTCCCTTACGGAGGTGGATGGTGTTATTCCCGTGCCGGTAGCCCCGAGTCCTACGCTTTCCAAGATGCCCCAAAAAGTATCGCAGGTGGAGATGCAGGGAAAATATGTGGCTCTCACGTTTGACGATGGCCCCAGTGCTACCCTTACTCCGAAAGTATTGGATATACTTGCAGCTCACGGTGCCAAAGGAACGTTTTTTGTTCTGGGCCGCGCAGCTTATAACAATACCTCCGTGGTGGCCAGAGCCGCTGCTGAAGGCCACGAGATTGGTGTGCATACGTGGAGCCACATCAAGATGACGGCTTCTTCCCGAGCAAAGATTGATAGCGAGATTTCTCGTACGATGGCGGTGATTAAAGAAGCTTCCGGTTCTGCACCTAAGTTGATGCGCCCCCCCTACGGGGCAACAAACAAGAAATGGGTGAGCCATATGTACAACACCTATGGCCTTACCTCCGTGTTGTGGGATGTGGATACATGGGATTGGCGTCGCCCCGGAATTGAGAAGGTAATTCGTACGGCTGTAGGGGAAGCTAAACCCGGTTCCATTATTTTGGTACACGATATTCACCCCACAACAATCGAGGCATTGGAGGGTATTGTAACGGGCTTGCAGGCGCGCGGGTTCCGTCTCGTGACGGTTTCTGAACTCATCGCCCTCGGCCAGCAGGAAAAAGCCGCACCGGCGGCAGCTCCGGCGGAGCCGCAAGTGGCAGGAGAAAATACTCCCGGTGCCCCCGCAGCTCCGGCCTCAGAGGATGCCCCAAAGCCGCAGCAATGGCCTTTCCTGAAGGATGTTACCACCCCCGGCTCCGGTGCTGTCATCATTCGTGCGGAAGCTCCGCAGACTGAGTCCTCCACGGAGGAATCCCCCCAGCCGCAGGCTTTGTAATCTGTTCATATTGCGCATATGGCTAGTAAAAACAAAAAAGCAAATGGTCGTGTTTATCTCGTGGGCGCCGGACCCGGCGAGCCGGGCTTGATGACTTTGCGCGGACGAGATTTGATTGCTCAGGCGGATTGCTTGGTGTACGATGCGCTGGTGGCACCGGCCATGCTGGCATGGACAAAGCCGGGCTGTGAGAAAATCTATGTGGGAAAACGCGCCGGGAATCACGCTTTGCCGCAGGAGGAAATGAATTCCCTGCTGGTGGATTGTGCCGCTAAACATACTTGTACAGTGCGTTTAAAGGGCGGAGATCCGTACGTCTTCGGACGTGGAGGGGAGGAGGCCGAGTATTTGCATGCAGCCGGCATCCCCTTTGAGGTGGTGCCGGGCATCTCCTCTGCTATTGCCGGCCCTGCATATGCAGGAATTCCGGTTACGCATCGTTCCTGCTGTTCTCAGTTTACGGTATTTACCGGGCACGAGGGTGCCGGAAAACAGCCTTGTGCTTTGGATATTAAAGGCATTGCAGCAGCACAGGGGACTAAGGTGATGCTGATGGGAATGAGCCGCCTTCGGGCTACGATGGAGACCCTTATGGAGGCCGGACAAGCCGGGGATGTGCCCGCAGCTGCCGTGCAATGGGCAGCTACAGGACGGCAAAAGAAGATTGTCGCCACGGTTGCCTCCTTGGCGGATGCTGCGGAGGCTGCCGGAGTGGGCACCCCTGCCGTTGTTGTTATTGGAGAGGTTGTCAATCTTGCCGATAAATTGGATTGGCGTGCGCGGCTGCCGTTAGCGGGGTGCCGTATCGTGGTCACACGCACGCGGGAACAAGCCGGAGAGCTGAGTGCCGCTCTTTCCGCCCTTGGGGCGGATGTAATGGAGCTTCCCACGATTCGTATAGCAGACCCGACGGACCGCCGGGATTTTGCAGAGGCTGTGGTGGATAGCCCGCATTACGATTGGCTTATCTTTTCCAGCCCCAATGGTGTGCAACGCTTCTTCCGTGCCTTTTTTGCGGTATACGAGGATATTCGGGAACTGGGGGGCGCTCGCATTGCTGCTGTGGGCCCTGCCACTGCGGCTGAATTAAAGAAATACGGCCTGATGGTGGATGTGATGCCCCAAAAGGCTGTAGCCGAGGAACTTGTGGCGGAGTTTGACCGCAAGGCGGATGATTTTGGCGGCGTGGCGAATGTGACGATGCTCTGGGTGCATAGTGAGCAGGGACGCGATGTCATCTATAAGGAACTGATGAAGCGCCAAGCTATTGTAGACGAGTGTATCGCGTACAATACTGTCCCGGAAACGGAGGACCCCACGGGGGCAAGAACTCGCCTTGCTCAGGAAGGGGCCGATGTTATCACCTTTACCAGCTCCAGTACCGTACGGAACTTTATGGCCTTAAACATTCCCTTGCCGAAGGACTGTCGTATCGCCAGTATTGGTCCTGTCACCACGGCAACGCTCCGTGAATTCGGCTTAACTCCCCATGCGGAAGCTCGGGAGCATACAATTCCCGGCTTGGTTCAGGCTGTGCAATCCTTGTTTGCCTGATGATGGAGACATTCCCGCAAATGCATTGTTTAGGATTGAACTATCGCACCTCCTCCGTGGCGGTGCGGGAGTGTTTCGCTGTGCCAGGATACAAATTGGCAGCTGTGAATGAGGAGCTGAAAATGCTCCCCGGAGTAGAGGAAAACGTGCTTCTTTCCACCTGCAACCGCACGGAAATCTATTATTGGACGCACGATGGGGAACAAGCATTAGAATCCCTGTGTGCTTATTTCCTGAAAGATAGGCTGAATACCCCCCCCTCAAAAGATATTTTTTACCACCATGAGGGGGAGGATGCCTTGTTTCATCTGGCTCGCGTGGCTGCCGGGCTGGATTCCATGGTACTGGGAGAAACGGAGATTTTTGGCCAGTTGAAAGAAGCATACCGCATGGCTCAGGATGCTGCTTCTACTGCATCCTCTTCGAATCGCGTATTCCAGCAGATATTCGGCATCGCCAAAAAAATCCGCACGGAATCCCGCATTACCTCCGGCCCCACTTCCGTGGGTGCCGTGGCAGTGCAGATGGCACATGGTATTTTGGGTGGGCTTAATGGAGCGCATGTTTTAGTGGTGGGCGCCGGGGATGTGGCGCGCACCACGGCGCAGAGCTTACGTTCCCGCGGTGCAGAAGGTATTTTTGTTGCTAATCGTTCATACGAACGTGCCGTTCAGTTAGCCGAGCAAATCGGGGGAAAGGTGATACGTTTCACGGAATGGATTCCCTATTTGGAAAAGATAGATATCGTCATCGTTTCCACTGCTTCTCCCGCTTATGTGGTTTCCCCGCCTGTTTTGCAGGAGGTGCAGCAGAAACGCCGCCGCCCGCTTTTCCTGATAGACCTTTCCGTGCCGCGTAACGTGGACCCGGCTTGTGCCAATCTTTCCCAAGTGCATGTGTTCGATATCGATGCCATGGAAAAAATGACGGAGGAAACACACCGCCTACGGGCTGCCGAGGTGGCAGATTGCGAACGGATGATTCATGCGTGGATGGCGGCAAATGCCCGAAATCTTCTTTCCTCGCGCCCGTTATACGCAGAAAAGTTGCCCGTTTGACAAAAAAATCACTAATTTTTTTGAAAAATAACAATTTTTTGAACGTAAAGAGCAGGCATTTGTCTACACTCTTACCGCCAACCGTTATTTGTCTGCTCATGGGAAAAGAAACAAACACCTCGGCATCGGAGCCGGATATGCGTCTAGTGGAACTACTCGCTAGTCTTCGTGTGGAGGCTACACCCGAGGCTCATTTTGAGGAGCGTTTTCTGTGTGAATTCCATGAGCGTGTAGCTCGCGAAGCTGTTTGCCGTCCTGCTCGTCAGCAAGTGTGGTCTCACATGATGCAGATGCTGGAGAACTTTGGGCGTCGCCGTGTGGCATGTGGGGCATCTACACTCGGATTGGGGGTTTTGGCGGTAGGTTGGCTTTCTCTCCCCACAGAGGAGTTGGAAGCTGCCGTGGCGGCGGAAACGCCTTTATCCCCGCTTAGCCAACCCCTTGATTACGGAGATGGTATGTTGATTCCCTCCCTGCGCAGTGATGTAGATGATTGTACCTGCGTGCGCGTGGAGGTGGTGGATAACCCCTACGGCTCTCAGGAGGTGCTGGTTTCCGGGTCCCGGGGCTTCTTGCCGAGCTTCCAGTCCGGCAGGAGTTTTGCGCCTTCATATCCTCAGGGCGGGGCCTCTTTGGGCGGCTTTTCTTCTTACTGAACGGGCAGGGGGGGCTATCCCTCTTTCTTTTTGTAAATGCCAACGCGTTAGGGCATGTATTAGTACTTGCCATAGTGTGGACTCTTTGTTATAATGATACCCATGGATGTTGAGTGTTCGAAATGTGGTAAACTCTTCAGACCGGTAAGACCGGATGTGGTGGTGTGCCCGGATTGCCTGAAAAATGAGTTTTCATCTGCCCGTCGTCTGGATGCGGAGGAATATAAGGAATTGGTGGAGCAATATCGCCGTGGTAACAAACGCCAGGAAGAGCGAGCGGCTGCCATGGGGCGAGCTTATAAAACCGGTGAGGCGTTTAGCTCCAGTGGGAAGGTGCGCTTCCTGCTGGGTATGCTCATGTTTGTGGCATGTGCCTTTATTTTCATGCTCATAGGCGTGAAAAATGAGATAGGTTCCGGTGTAGATGGCATGGATGTGGAATCTCAACGGGTGATTGCCATGATTGTCTGTGCCGTGGCGGCGGTGCTGGTCATTTCCTCCTCCTCACGTCGAAAAATGGTAGTATATCCCATTGCGCTGATTATGCTGGGAGCCGGTTGGTTTATGCCGGAAGTGTGGCAGGAGGAACGCAAAGTGGACATGAACGAGTATATGGCTCGCCAGCGAGCCGCTGCAGCCGATGCCGCGGATGAGTCTTCTCCCGGCCAGCCTTACTTGAAGGACTCGGATATGCAGGTATACTACCAGCATAAGAAAATGGTACCTCAGCTTACTCATTATGGCGTTTTCATCGATAATCAGGATAGCCGTACCCGCTCCCTGATGCGGGATGCTTTCTGCCGCATTTTAGAGGCTGAATTTACTCGTGCGTATACGAGAGCCAACGGCGCTCTCTATGTGATTTCCAACATCCCCCGCCGTTCCCAGAATCTGAGCGCCTTCCTGTCTCGCTTTGGTACGGTGGTTTATGCTCGCCCCGATGATGGTGTTTACGAGGTGAAGTTCGACGCGGAAAAGGCTAATCTTATCAGCCAATACTCCCCGGATGTGCTTACCTCTCCGTTGAATCCCTCCTTTGTTACCGCTAACATTAAGGAACTTAGCTGCATAGATCCCATGCGGATTCGCATTGCTGCACGTTCCCTTGCCAATGCTAACGTGCAAGTGCTTCGCCCGGAAATTCGCGAAGCATTGCTGAAAGTCCTTGCTGAGCCTTGGACCTCGGATCAAGATACCTATAAGGAGCTTATACAGGCTCTTGTGACTTATACAAATCCCGGAGACAAGGTGGCGGTGGAACACTGCTTGCGTTATTTTGAAAATCGCCGCACCTTGAAGAAAGATGTTGACCCGAGCATCACTCACTATCTCATCCGCGAATCCGCTAAGGAAATGATTTCTCCCGTGGTGGACTTCTGGTGCGAGAATCCCATTGCGTGGGATGCGGCCATGTCCCAGCTGGGTGTTCGTGCGCAGGCCGCTCTTTTGACTAAGCTGCGCCCCAATGCCAGCATACGCCTTATAGGTGCCATTTTGAATCATCTGCAGCGCTATGGTAATGCAGAGGCTGTGCCCGTTGTAAAGAAGTTTATTGACCACCCGGACTCCATTATCCGCCACACCGCCGGCGTTACTCTGGAGGTGTTACAGAAGCCGAATGCCGGAAACATGGATTAACATTAAACAATTTAGCCGGATAAGAAATTATGACTCCACGTTGCATTCGCCTGCTGGTTGCCATTCTGTTGTTCTCTGTTGTGGGCTTTTTTGCCTTTCCCATGGTGTTCCCCGTATATCTGGAACGCGCCGTGGTGAAAGAAAATAAGGTAAAACACAAACCCATCAAGCGAAACCATGTGGTGGATGACTGGGCTACGGACGATTCTCTGACAAAGGAAGAACCCGCTGCAGCGGAGGAAGAACCCACAATCAAGGAGGACGAAGGCCCCGCTCGCGTGGCAAAGTATGACGAGGATTCCTTCCACGAGGATGATGTGGAGGTTCGCAAAGGTCAGGAAAAGGTATCTGCTGCCCGCCAGCACATTCATGTGGCCGGAGCCCTTGCCAAGCTGCGCAATTTGGAGACCTCATTTGAAAAGGACGAGGCTAAAAACTTTACGAACGATGATTTTCCGGCTGAATCATGGAGCAATTCATCCGCCATTCACCAGAGTTTGCAGGAGCGTATTCTTGCCGGAATAGGAAATGCCGGAGAGGATGAGCTGCTTAAATTCATGAGTAAACCTGCCAATCGCTTGGATTTGGCACGTCTCACCCTTATTCGCAAGTGCGGTTCTGATGCCGTGGATGCTGTGGCAGCCATGCCTAAAGGTAAAGAGTTTCTGGCCGCATTAACCCGCGATTTGAACTGGATGACGAATCTCCTGTATACCGGTCCCACTCAGCAAATGGGTAAAGCCTTGGAAAACATGGCACTCATCTATGCGAAGGTTCCGGAAGGAGAGTTGAATCATCCCGTGGTGCGTCGCATTGCTACCACTGCATCTCAGGAATTTGCACGCGAGCGGTGGAATTCCGAGGACCTCCTCCCCCGTTTCGACTACTACTATTCCAGCTACAAGGAAGGCCTGCTGAACAAGAAATTTGATACCTTGGATTATTGGGAAACCCGTTTCGTTACCGGTTGTAAACAGCCCCAGCGCATGGCCGGTAACTGGGGGGAACCCCGCAATTTGCGCTGGCTTCGTGATAATGTTCGCTTGCCCGAGGAACGCTACTTCGGCGCAGAAGGGCAGCTGGCCTATCGACTGCGTAACGTTGCGGGTGATTCTGTCTTTACCGAGGAATATCTGGCCCCCATCCTGAGCTACACGAACTTCACCACTGCATACGCCTACCGCTGCATTGGCGGTGTATGCGGTGCCCTTTCCCATTATGCCACTTTCTCGGCATTGGCCGCAGGGCTGCCCGCCACCACATGCGGCGAACCGGGACACTGCTCTTATGCTATGCGCGTGAATGGCGAATGGCGTGCCGGTAACGCTATTTACTGGCAGAGAGACCTCCACAAAACCTTCTGGGGAGAGGGAGCCTGGGATTTCCTCATCCTGACCCAAAATCTCTACTCGAATCGCTTCAAAACCTCCGTTTCGGACCAATTCATGGCTTTGGGAGATTTCCTTTCCTCCCAGCGTATGACTCGCTCTGCCTTCGATACTTACGAGCTGGCCGTGCGCCACCAGCCGCTCAACTGGCCGGCCATGAAACGCTATGCTGCTTACCTCCGCAAGGTGGCACCGAAAGATTTGCCCCGCTGGGAGAGCCTGCACGATGCCGTGATGGACGGGATGGGTAAGGAACACCACCATGCTGCGGCAACCATGCTTTCCAAGTACATCTATCCAAGCCTTGCCCCCTTGGTGGAGAATAACCAAACCTTAAATCGTAAATTTTCCGGTCTTTTCAAGCATTTCAAGAACTGGGGCAGCAACCGGTGGGATATCGCCCCTGTGCTGAATGCTCAAATCGCCACTTGCCGCACGGATGCGGAGCGCAAAGTATACCTGCGCGAGGTGCTTCGCGTTCTGATGTCCAATAAGGAATATGCCGGCCCGGTACTTACTTGGGGCTTAGCTTATGTGGCATCTGTTCCGGAAAGCAACGCTAAGTTAAAGGATGAGTTTACCTCCATGCTGATGAGTGCCATGGCGCGTAAAGGCGGTTCCCGCAAGGAGATGGACGAAACATGGGCCACTCTGGGCGAGGCCATTTGCATGGCAGCAAACAATGCAGAGCCGCGTACTTTCCAAGCTATCGGTAAACTGGCTTACATGAAGTGCAAGCCTAAATTTGCCAGAAAAGGTGTCAAAGTTTCCGGCTTCCCGGGTAAGATTGTCTCCAGTACCGGCTACATCAAAACTGCCACCACGCTTGGCGATGGTCAAATGCGCGATGGCTGCCTGCATTGGGCTGTTTTACAACCTTTCGGCGGTGCCATTCCCGGTAAGTTCGAAGGTAAGTCCGGATTGACGGTCGGCATGGAAAGCAGTGCCGAGATTTCCGGCGTTGTCTGTGTGGCTCAGGAGAAAATCGAGAAGAAAGACCGCCCGTTCTATATTGAAATATCTGATGATAATCAAAACTGGTACCGTGTGGGCGAGAATGGCGTAATTGATGGCCGCTTCATCCGTTTTGACCTTCGCAAGGCAAAGCGTAAGGCCAAGTTTGTCCGCATGCTCCGCGAAGGCGATAAGTACGAGCCGGGCATCGCCGGGTTCTACGTCTACGGCAAGGAATCCTGAACCTTTTCCCCAGAACCATGAAAAAGTTGTTCTCCTTCACATTTGCTCTTCTCCTTTTGGCTTGTTCCCCTTTGGCTCAGGCGCAGGGCGGCATTTCCTATGCCGATGCCCTCTCTCGTGCCAATAGTAAACGCCCGGTTGTTCTCTTCTGCTACGGTGCTAATTACGATAAATTTAGCGAAAAGGTGTATGATGAGTTTGTCCGCAAGCGCAAGATTATGGGTGCCGCCCGGCAAACGGTCTTTGTTGAAATGCCTTTCTACCAAAATCCCAACGAGCGAGAAAAAAAGGATATGGAGCGCCGATTGGGTAAAAAGCATCTTCCCGGGGGCATATGGAGTGTACCTTGTTTAGCCGTTATTGATGCTCAGGGAAACCTCCGTGGCATTGTCCAGAAGGCAGAGGAAATGAAGGACCTTAAAGCGGCATCTGCCGCACTCACTCGTATTCTGAACGACTATCGTGCGCAGGAGGACCTCATCCAGAAAGCGGCCAAAGCTAAGGATGAACGCAAGACGGATTTGATGCTTCAGGCCGCAGATATCAATATCAACATGCCTCCGCAGGTTCAAAAGAATAACGCACAAACGGCCATGGGGAAGCGGACATCTTTCGACCCGCTTTCCCTTGTGGAAGAACTGCAAACCATGGCTCCGGATGTTGCGTATGCTCATATTCGTGCGCTTATGGCACAGGGGGGGCACTCCCGCGCACAGCGGCAGGAAATGTTGGCAGCCTTCGGCGGGCATTTACGCCGTAACAATGCTTCGCCGGATCGCTTGCGAGCCGTTTACACGGAAATGCGCAATATCGACCCCGGTTCTATGTACGCAGCTTATGCCGAGGGCGCTATTGCTCTTTGGGTAGAGCGCAAACCCTTGGATAAATCCACAGCCGTGACGGAGGTAGACTACTCCAAGGGCGATTCCGAGGCATCCTCTGCCGACTATTCCGATGAGGATGAGTAAAGCCTTTATGATTCCCGCCTGTTTCAGCGGTATAAGCTAACTTGACTTGCCCTTGCCCGGCGGTAGATATAGCATGGAGATGCTATGAGCATCCCCCGTTTTTTTGTTTTCCTTTTCCTTGCCTTATCACTCGTTTCCTGTAATTCCTCCCGCCCGGCCCACATATCGGATACCCGGTGGATTTTTAATTTTGACCGCTTGTGATTCCCTCTCGATGCCCGGAGGTTGGGCGCGGAAATCGTGTAGCTTTCGGCAGCTAAAGCATAATTCGGTTTTTCTCTGTAATGGGAGGAAGGTTACACTTGACATGGTGAGGCAAAGCGCCTAACATATGAGCATGCAGAAATCCCGGTTTCTTTCGTTGCTCTTTGTCGGATGCGCTCTTTATGCTCAGGCGGAGGATGGTGTGGAGCAGGCGTGTGCCCGCCTCACTTCTGCTTTGGAACAGCAAGTGGTGGCGCTGGAGGGAATTACGGATACAGCCTCCTCGCAGCAGGCTTTGCCCACGATTCGGGAAAGCCTCCGTGTGTTAGAGGATTTGTTTAGCGTGGGAGAGTCTGCTATGTGGCAGTACATCGACCACACGGAGGGGGTGAAGCTCCCCCTCATTGAGTTGATGCAGCGTTTGGCGGTGCAATTCGGACGTTTGGAGGAAACCTCCTACTTCGATAATGCAGAGTTGAAAGCTCTTCTTTCTCCTCAGATGGAGCAGGTGCCCGCCTTGGAGATGTCTAAACAGGCGAATTGAGGTTTCCCCCCTGTTCTTTTTCCCGCAGGAGTTGCTGGAGGTGTTCCAGTTCTCTGTCCATATAGCCTGCAAGGTCGTTTCGGTTTTCCTGCATATCGGCAAATACTTGGTCCCGGTAGCGTATGGCTGCTTGGTGGGATTTTTGTTCGGAGCCGTATTGGAGGTCGGAAAAGTAGCGGGTGATGATACGACCGCAGCGTTGGATACTTACTCTCCAGCCCTGAAAATCGGTGTTTTCGTATGTGTAGCGGGTAATGTTCTTGTTTTTCATGGGATGTTCCGGAGGAATAAGACGCCCCATGCCCGCCTAGGCATTCAATAACTTACAGGTATCCGGCGCGGCGGAGCGCCTGTTTCATGGCTTGCATTTTTGCTTCTGTTTCCTGCCATTCCTGCTCTTCTTCCGAATCGGGCATGAGCCCTCCGCCTGCATAGAGCCGCCCCACTCTCGGGAAGAAGCTCATGCCTCTCAGGGAAACGTAGAGGTGGACTGCGTTTTCCTGCCAAGGTCCCATGTAGCCGGCATAGCAGCAGCGGTCAATATCCGGCCAGTCGAGGATGAGTTTGCGCGTTTGCTCCACGGGAGCCCCGCATACGGCCGGAGTTGGGGGAAGCTGTTTCAGCAGGGGAAGAAGTTGCTCCTGCTGCATGTGGATGCAAAATCTGGTACACAGATGCCGTATGTTCCCGGTGATGAGGGATTCCGGTGCAGATTCCTGTACGCTTTCCGCGATAGGGGTAACGGTGCGGCGAATGAAATCTGCCACGAGTGCTTGTTCCCTAATGTTTTTTGTATCCCATGGCGTGCCATCGTTCGGCTTTGTTCCGGCTAGTGCCATAGTGTGCCATATGCCGTTTTGCCCGGTGAGGAGTTGCTCCGGGGTGCTGAAGAGCCAGGTGCCCCATTCCGGGCTGTGGTGCAATGCGGTAAAGGCTCCGGGGTTATTTCGGGCGGCTGCTTGGTATATGGCGTATGGTGAAACTCCCTTGGGGAGAGGAATATCTGCCGTGCGGGCTAGTACGATTTTCCGTACTTCCGAGCCGATGAACCCTTTATACAGGCGGAATAGACGGGCGTATTCCGCCTGCGTGGTGGCCGGGGTTGTCGGATACCTATCGGGAGAAGTTTTCCAGAATTCCGGTGTGGGTACCTCTGCACGCTCATCGGGAATGCAGAGTAATTTTCCATCAAATGTGCAGAGCAGGAATCCCTTGCCTTGCGGCGTGGGTAGGGTGCCACCATCCTCCGCCATGCAGAATACATCCTCCTCCGTGCCGGGTAAGCGGTACAGGGCAAAGGCACATTCTCGGCGGCTTAGCGCATCGATGCGTTTTCCACATTGGGGTGACATGCCCCCTAACATACACCGAGGGGAGGCTTCTGGCAATCTTTTTCAGCTCCATTCAATGTCTACTTCCGCCCGCGTGCCGTCTGCTCCGGCGATGATGTGGCGTGTGCGTGCGCCCTGCACATAGTGGGTAATTTCCAGAGCATCGCCCAGACGGCTTTCTTTTCGGAAGGTAAGGTGGAAGCGTTTGGGGGCACCTGCCGGTGTATGTGCATCCGGCAGGGTATCGAGTGCCCAAGTAAGGTATGCGCTGTTGTTGATGTGGGCATTGAAGTCGATGTCGCGGCGGGCTGCTTTCATTGATGCGGTTTCGCAGGGGGATGCCGGGAAATCGCAGGGGGGGAGTTCTTCGGTGATGGCGGGGCATTCCAGCTCGGCAAAGATAAGATCCGTGCGCTTGAGCGGGAAGGGACGCCGGCTGGTAACATCGATAAGAACCCACAGCAAATCTGCCTTGGCAATAATCTGCCCTTGGGCATCCGCCATTTCCACAAAACGGCGGGCTTGCAATGGGGAGGCTTTGCCCGTGTTGGTGCGAAGGTTGATTTCTTCCTTCCATGCAGGACGGCGCAATAATTCAAAATTACCCTGTGTTTCCACCCATATTTTGTGGTTGGAAATGGCCCACTTGTAGCCGGCATTGTTCATGTCCGCATGTTCTTCCGCCATTTCTTGGCAAAGATGCATGAAAAACTCCGGTTTCATGAGGTGGTCTGCGGAGCATTCGTAGCTTGTAATGCGGTGGGTGAGCATGAGGTCTTCCATAGAGCAGACTCTAGCATATGGCTGCGCAGATGTCAAGGCACAGCGTGGAAACGGCAGGGCAGACGCATTAGAAAGTTCGTGTCATGACCTTATGGCAGAAACACACGGT
>CAYSYD010000016.1:0-26183 GCA_964435145.1 uncultured Akkermansia sp. | reverse complement strand
TTGAAAGCCACGACGAGAAGAGGCTCCAGGAGGTGCGCCGCCGCATTAATGATATGCGCGCCCGCCGTCCCCGTCCTCACTGGGGTAGGGAACACAGAACACCCCGTGAATGAAGCTTCACGGGGTGTTGCAGAGTCTCTTTATCTGACCGGTATGAGAGAAACGCCCCATGAGTGGTGCTCGCCCGCATAGGGTTGCTCAATGATGAAGGTGTTGAGTCCGGCTTGAAGCTCGATTTCAATGGGTTCCTGCACCCACCAGATTTCCTCGCGGTCGAGCGGGTGTTCGAAATTCCAGTTATTGCCCGGGTGATTGCGCTGGCCTGCGAGCTTGTAGTGGCGCGGGTTTTTCAGCTCTGTTCCATTCAGCCAGATTCTCGTGCCGGTCTGAGACCATTCACCTTGTCGGGGAACGCCGGTCCAGCGGCGGTTGGAGCGAGCCGGGGCATCGAAGCCCACCATGAATTTCTGTTTGCCCGCCTGGGGGGCATGCAGGGTGGTGATCGCCCAGACCACCTGGCCAGGGCGTGCATTCGGGAACAGCCCCAGGTAACCGGTATCGGGGCGGGTGCGGAAATAGAGGTTTGCGCAGTAGGCCTGGCGGGTGCGCAGGTCAGCGCTCAGATTGCCGCTCAGTACCTGCTGGCGCACGGTTTCAACCTGATTAGCCGGGACGGGTTCCACCACGGTCCAGCTCAGCGCAGATTCCGGCCATGCCGGAAAATCCTCACCGGCAAACTGGGTGTGGCGCAGGGTCTGCATGCGTTCCTCGAAAAGGGCGTAGGCTCGACCGGGTGTGGTGGTGGCTGCCGGCATTTCCAGCGGCAGGTGGTCACCATCGGCTCCGCCGCCTTTCCAGGAGCGCTCGGCCATGGCCATCATGCCCGGCCACATGGTGCAGGCTCCGGGAATGATACTCTTATCGTCCACTTTGCCATCCGGCCAGATGCAGAGAATGGTGCCCAGCTTTTTATCATCTCCCGCAGCTGAACCGCAGGGGCGCATGAAGAAGTAGCGTCGCACCAGCAAGGCGGGATCGAGCAGGTTGGCATAGCCCATGGTGGAATCGAAAGCCTTGCGCTTGATGCGTGCGGGAATGATGGATTTTGCCACCATGTCGACACCTTCTCCCCATCGCTGCTCGATAGAGCTCTCACCCACGGGCAGGTCGCGGTTGCTGGCCCATTGCATGGGGGTGCGCCCGTGGCTCTGCAATTTCTTCGTGACGAAGTCCACAAATTCCGGGGCATTGGGAATGCGCACCTCATCGGCGCCGAAATGGATTATGGGGCAGATTTCTGCGGGAACCTCACGGCAGAATTCATCCAGCAGCTCGCCGATAATCTTCATGCCTTCCGGGCTGTGCATGCTGAACCCGAAAGCCCGGTTAAAATACGCGCTGTGCCCGGGCATGTCGAGTTCCGGAATGACTGTGATATTGCGCGCAGCTGCATAGGCGAACACTTCGCGAATCTGTTCATAGGAATAGGTGTCATCCTTATCGCGGGTCCGGTATTCCGGGGCATTGAGCTTCGGCTGTACCTTGCTTTCGATATGGTAGGCCGGGTAATCGGTGAGATGCCAGTGGAAGAGGTTCACCTTGAGCTGGGCTGCCAGGGCGAGCTCTTTCTTGAGCCGCTCCACGCTGCGGAAATTGCGCCCGCAGTCCTGCATGTAACCTCGGTAGCGGAAGGCAGGCCAGTCGGTGATATCGCAGTAGGGCAGCTTGCCCTTTCCCGTGGCGACCATCTGGCGCAGTGTCTGGAATCCGTTCAGTAAGCCGGCCTCCCTGGCTGCTGTCAGGGTAATTCCATCAGCGTTGATGGTCAGTTTGTAACCTTCCTCTGCATGTTCCGGTGGCAGGGCATCTGCCTGGAATTGGCAAAGTACAGGCAGCGGATCATTGCCTGGGGAATGCCCTGCCAGGTAATCCTGCATGGCGGTCTGGAGCATGGAGCCGACTTCGCCGCTCAGCTGCAGCTGGCGCCCGTTCAAATCAAGTGCACCATCGCCCCAGCTCACTTGTTGCGGGAAAGGCAGTAAGGCCACCTTGGCCTGCTCTTCCAACTGCAGCGCGTGGGGCGAAACCCAGGTCTCTGCCTGCGTGGCGGCTGCTCTGGTGCTGCCAAGGCCGCAGCCGATGCCCAGAAGTAACATGGTCGACAGGAATATACGGGAGTTCATATCGTGTGTATTCTAGCATAGTTCGAGCCCCCGGACAAGGCAATAAAAAAGGCCTGCATGAGCAGGCTTTTATCAGAAGAGCGGATGATGGGATTCGAACCCACGACATCAACCTTGGCAAGGTTGCGCTCTACCACTGAGCTACATCCGCATGTTTTGTTTTTGTTTCCCGCCGTGGCGTGGAAGCGGGCTCATTATACGCGAATCTTACCGCAAAGCAAGACTTTTTTTGAAAAAAATGAGTTTTTTTTGATTGTTTCTCGTGGGTAAGAGAGCTTAAGCTTTGTGTTTACTCCATCTGCGTGCGAGGTAAGCACAGAGCATAAGCTGCACTTGGTGAAAGACCATGAGAGGAAGAAGAAGATTGTTGTCCAGACTGCCGAAGATGGCCAGCATCATGGGGGCGCCGACTGCCAGACTTTTTTTTGAGCCGCAGAAAACGATGGTGATGCGGTCTTCCCGGGGGAAGCCCAGAAGGCGGCTTGTGCCAAAAGTGGCGGCAAAGGTGAGGAGCAGCAGGAGGATGCAGGCGAGTACGAGCCAGAGGAGTTGCAGGGCTTGCAGATGCTGCCAGTAGCCTTGGGCTGTGGCATTGGAGAAGGCCGTGTAAACCACGAGCCAAATGGTGCCTTTATCGTTCCAACTGATGAGGGCGCGGTGGCGTTCCACCCAGAGCCGGAGCCATGGCCGGCTGAGTTGTCCCAGCAGGAATGGCAGAAGAATTTGGTAACAGATTTGCAGGATGGAATCCAGCCCCACGGCGGTATTATTTTCGGCATCTATGGTAAAGATCAGGCTTACCAGAAAGGGGGTAAGGATGACACCCAATAGGCTGGAAACGGAGGCGGAACACACTGCTGCCGGTATGTTTCCTCCTGCCACGGAGGTGAATGCGATACTGCTTTGAACGGTGGAGGGTAAGCAGGCTACATAGAGTAACCCGGAGTATAGTGCCGCTCCCACCATGGGCTCGAATAGGGGGCGGAGCAGGGGGACGAGCAGCGGGAAAAAGATGAAGGTAAATCCCAGTACGATGGCTTGCAAACGCCAGTTCAGCAGACCGTTAATGACAGATTGCCGGGAGAGTTTGGCTCCGTACAGGAAAAATAGTAGGATGATGGCGGCATTGGTGAGCCCATCGAAGAAGATGGCCGTGTTTCCTTGGCAAGGTGCAACGAGCCCCATGCCAAGCGCCAGAAGAATGCCGGCTGTAAAAACATCGAAGAACGATGCGAGTTGCTGCCGAAGAGGCATGGGAAGGCTCTTTCCTTGTTATTTGCGGGGGGGGAATTCGTAGCTTACTCGCCCGGTGGAGCTGTTGAAGATGAGGTAGGCATCAAACTTCTTGCCGCTTTTGTGGCTCACAAAGTCCCTGATAAGTTCAGTTTTGCCTTTGGTGAGGAGTTTTGCTACTATTTCCGGAGAGAGCGAGACTCCGCACATGGTGTGGGGGATAACAAGTGCTTTCTTGTTTTTGCCGAAAGTGAGTCCGGGTATGTGCCATGCGGCCTCTGTTTCAAGGAGTTCATATTCTCCGTTTTTGCCTTTTATTTTGAGCGCACCATGCCGTTGTGCCTTGGAGAGGTCTTCCACAGTGGCATCTGCTGCGGTGAATTTTTTGTCCGCTTTGTCGGCCGTATTTGTTTTGCTTTTTTCTCTGGGCGGGAATTCGAAACCCACATTTCCTTTGTGGGTATCCAGCACGAGGTAGGCATCGAACTTGCGTCCGCTTTTTTGGCTGATAAAGTCTGTGAGTAAATCACTTTTTCCGGTGCTTAGGATTTGGCGCATTTGGGATTCCGGGATTTCTCGTCCCAGAATGAGGCGGGACATGGTAAGCCCCTTGCGGCCGTTACTTTGGGTAAACTCCGGCACATGCCATTGTTTATCGTTTTCGAGGATTTCCAATTCGCCCTGATTCAGTACCGGATATTTCCCGAGGGTACGGGAGTCCGTTTGTTGGGCTGCATCTCCGTTTGCGGTCTGGCGGTCGTTTTCGAAATAGAATTCCGCTTTCCACCCGGAGCGTTCCGTAGCCGGGGGGATAAGGCGCAGCCCGGCCTTGAAGGGCTTGCCGAATTTGGAGCGGAAACCATCCATCACCGGCAGTTCTTTTGTGGTGACGAGTTCCGAGAGCTGGGTATCGCTCAGATTATAACCGGCGTGAATGCGGCGGATGCGGAATTTGCAGCTATTGCAGGAGATGGCATCAACCTTGCTGCTCAAGCCCATGGCACCGCAGGAGGGGCAGGGGATATCCAAATCCGGATTGCTGCCGGTTTGCATGTAGGTGCGAACGGCTTCCACAATATCGGAGGTGTATTGGCGGATGTCGCGCATAAAGGTGTTGCGTTCCAGTGTGCCGCTTTCCATTTGTTTGAGGCGGTATTCCCATTCGCCTGTGAGTTCCGGGCTGGAGAGTGTGCTGAGGCCGATTTTCCCGAGGAGGTCGATAAGATCCATGCCCCGGCGGGTTGCGATGAGGTCCTTACCCTCGCGTGCAATGTATTCCTGAGTAATGAGTCCTTCGATGATGGCGGCTCGGGTGGCCGGGGTACCAAGCCCCCGCTCCTTCATCGCATCGGCCAAATCCTCGTCCTCCACGAGTTTTCCGGCTGTTTCCATTGCGGTCAGGAGTGTGGCTTCTGTGTAGGCCGCCGGGGCTTTAGTTTGTTCTTGCCGTGGCTGGATATCCCGGGTATCTACCTGCTCGTTGGGGGTAATGCGGGGAAGCTCGTCTTTTTTCTTTTTATCGGAGCCGTACAGGATGCGCCACCCCGCTTGAAGCTGCACGCGACCATGTGTGTAGAAATGGTCGCAGACTCCGGGACTGTTCACCATGGTAATTCGTTCTGTATCTTCGTATTCTGCATTGGGCATGAATACGCCTAGGAAGCGCTGAACAACCAGTGTGAAAATGCGTGCAGCATCCCCGGTAAGTGATACGAAGCGCCCGGTGGGGATAATGGCAAAGTGGTCGCTCACTTTGCTGCTATCGAATATTCGTTTGCTGGGGCGGATGCTGTGAGTGTCCAGAATTTGGCGGGCGTAGGGAGCCATTTCCGGCATGCCTTCCGCAATGGTCTCCACGGTGCGCGTAGCGATTTTCAGGTAATCGTTTGGCAGGAATTTGGAATCGGTGCGGGGATAGGTCAGCACTTTGTGTTTTTCGTAGCATTCCTGTGCCAGTTGAAGGGTGCGGCGAGCGGAGAAGCCGAAGCGGTTGCTGGCTTCCTTCTGTAGGCTGGTAAGATCAAAGAGCAGGGGGGGGGGCATGGATACCGGTTTGCGGGTTTCCTGCACGTTGGCTTTTCTGCCGTGGCAGCGGGCGGCAATGGCTTCTGCCGTAGCTTGTTCCCACAGGCGTTCTTTGGTGCGTTGGGGGGCTTGGTCGTTCTTTTTCCAAGCCGGGTCGAACCAGCGTCCATTGTAGCAGCCTTGTGTGCCGGCAAAGGTGGCATGAACCTCGTAATACGTCTCCGGAGTAAAGGCCAAAATGTCTTTTTGTCGCGCGGCTAGAATGGCCAGAGTCGGAGTTTGGACGCGGCCGGTGGGGGTAACATTAAACCCGCCTGCGCCAGATTGTAAAACGGTGAGGGCGCGGGTGCTGTTGAGTCCTACAAGCCAATCCGATTCGGAGCGGCAGGTGGCGGCGGCGGCGAGGTTTTGCATGTTTTCATCGCTCTTCAAATGGTGCCATGCTTCCAGAATGGAATCATCCGTCATGCTTTGCATCCAAAGGCGGCGGATGGGTTTGCGGATTTTTCCGAAACGGATGATGTTTCGGAAGATGAGTTCACCTTCACGGCCGGCATCACATGCGTTGACGAGGAGCGATACTTCCTTGTTGCGCGCAAGTTTGAGTACTTTTTTGAGTTTGTCCGCCGATTTGGAGATGGGTTCCAGCTCCATTTCTGCCGGCATTACGGGCAGATACTCCATTTTCCACGGCAGGCTTTTTCCATCCTCTGTTTGTGGTTTTTTCTGCTCCACCAAGTGACCTACGGCAGAGGTGATGATACACTCGCTATTACTATAACAGGCATTGGTATCATCTTTTTTGAATTTGCCCAGTTCTTTACCAAGCACACGGGCTAAATCCGTGGCTACGCTGGGTTTCTCTGCAATAATAAGGGTCTTGGCCATGGTGGTGGTATCGGCTCTTTTTGGAGCTGCGCTGGTCTTATTAGTGGAGAAAAGCATGTACGCTGTCAAGAAAAAAATGGGTGTTGTTCCGGGGCGCTTTTTCCTCTTCCTACGGAAGAATAAGTAAAGAAAGTTTTTTTACTATGGGGCTCCGGTGCCTTTTTGCTTGCCAAATGAGCTTGCTGTGGGTAGAATGCTGCTGTCCGCTTCGTCGGAACAGTATTTTCCAATATCTATTATCATGAAACCTACACTTCTTGTACTTGCAGCAGGTATGGGCAGCCGTTATGGTGGCCTGAAGCAGCTTGACCCCATGGGCCCCAATGGCGAGGTGATTCTCGACTATTCTGTGTATGATGCCATCCGCGCCGGTTTCGGTAAGGTGGTGTTCATCATCCGCAAGGATTTTGAAGAGGCTTTCAAGGCTCAGGTCGGCGCACGTTTTGCCGGTAAGATTGAGGTGGATTATGCTTTCCAGTGCTTGGATGATTTGCCCGAGGGGTACACGGTGCCGGAGGGCCGCGTGAAGCCTTGGGGGACGGCTCATGCCCTTTTGGCTGCCCGCGATGTGGTGAAGGAGCCCTTTGGCGTGGTGAACGCTGATGATTTCTACGGTGCCGATGCATTCCTGAAGGCTGCCGAGTTCCTTACCTCCACTCCCGCTGCTGATGGCAAGGAGCATTACGGCATGATTGGGTATCCGCTCAAGAATACCCTGTCCGACCATGGCGATGTGAACCGCGGCATTTGCGGTATTAAGGATGGCTACCTCGATAGTGTGGAGGAGTACACCAAGATTAAGATGGAAGAAGATGGTGTGTGCCGCGGCGATAGCCTCTCCGGCGAGCGCAAGCCTGTGGATCCCGAGGAGCTTGTTTCCATGAACTTCTGGGTATTCCCGGCCAGCTTTATCGGCCAGATTCAGGACCACTTCACGCGTTTCTTAGCTGCTCATGGTACGGAGCTTAAGAGCGAGTGCTACATTCCCACAGTCGTGGACGAGCTGATTCATAACGGCAAAGCTGATTGCAGTGTGATTAAGACTACGGCTAACTGGCTGGGGGTGACGTATCCCAGCGATAAGCCCGCTGTGGTGGAAAGCATTGCCCAGCTTGTGCAAGAGGGTGTTTACCCTGCTAAACTTGGTTAATTCCTACGATTTTCCCGACTATGTTCGATTTAAAGAAAATCGCGTCTCAGTTTGATTTGCGCGGGGATTTCGTCTTCGGCGGTTCGTATGGTTCCGGCCACATCAATGATACGTTCCGTATTGAGGTGGATCAGGCCGGCATCCGTGTGCGCTTCATCTTGCAGCGCATTAACAGCAATGTGTTTCGCCAGCCCATTCCCTTGATGGAGAATGTGAAGCGTGTGACGGACGAGGCTCTTCGCGTGCTGCTGGCCGAGGGGTGCAAGGAAGCATACCGCCGCACTCTGACTATTGTTCCCGCCTGCGATGGCAAGCCCTATGTGCAGGATGAGGAAGGCAATGTATGGCGTGTGTACCCCTTCATTGAGCGGGCTCGCACATACGATATGATTGAGAATCCGGCTCAGTGCATTGAGGTGGCTCGCGCTTTTGGTAATTTCCAGAAGCTGGGGGCAAACCTGCCCGGAGAACCTCTGTTTGAGACGATTCCTGATTTCCATAACACAACAAAGCGCTTCCAGAATTTCCAGAAGGCCATTGCTGCGGATCCTCTGGGGCGCGCTAAGAGCGTGCAGAAGGAGATTGACTGGTACCTTTCTCGCGAGGATGATTGCCACAAGGTAGTGAATTACCTTGCCTCCGGCGAGCTGCCGCTGCGTGTAACTCATAACGACACGAAGCTGAATAACGTGATGCTGGATGATGTGACGGGGGAGGGAATTTGTGTAATCGACCTTGATACGACGATGCCGGGGTCTTCCCTGTATGACTTCGGTGATATGATTCGTACCTCCACCTCTCCCGCAGCGGAGGATGAGAAGGAGCTTTCTCTCGTGACGATGCGTATGGAGTACTTTGAGGCTCTGTCCAAGGGCTATTGTGAGGCTGCCACTTTCCTTACTCCGCTGGAGAAGGAGCTGCTTCCGTTCTCCGGCAAGTTGCTGACGATGGAATGCGGTATGCGCTTCCTGACGGATTATCTGGAGGGGGATACCTACTTCAAGATTAAGCGTCCGGAGCATAATCTGGATCGTACGCGTACACAGATGGCTTTGGTGGAATCCATTGAATCCCAGATGGATGCCATGATGAAGGTGGTGGAGAAGTATTAATCCCGCCCCTGAACTTTGTAAAAAAGGAA
The DNA here is from genome assembly GCA_964435145.1 of uncultured Akkermansia sp. Taxonomy (GTDB): domain Bacteria; phylum Verrucomicrobiota; class Verrucomicrobiia; order Verrucomicrobiales; family Akkermansiaceae; genus Akkermansia. The sequence goes on along the minus strand of CAYSYD010000016.1, from coordinate 17,563 downwards.
CCGCCGGCAGGAATATCTGCCGGCGGTTCCTGCGTTGTATAGGGAAGGAGTTATGGCTGCGGAAGGTACAGCTCTTCCACGAGCAGAACGCTGCGTCGCGTGGCGCCGGAATGGAGCTGAAGAGCCGCAAAGGCACGCTCTGCGCGGGCTGCTGTGGCTTCTTTGTCCTGCAGAGCATGGCATATGGCTTGAGTAAGCTCCTCTGCCGGGCAGCGGATAATACCATCTTCTTTTTCCAAAAGGGCAACCAAATCGGCAAAGTTAGTCATGTCCGGACCGGTGATGACGGGTTTGCGGGCAGCTATGGCCTCTACCGGATTTTGCCCGCCACTGGCAAGGAAACTCTTACCGATGACAACACAATTCGCTAAAGAAGTCCAGTCTCGAAGTTCCCCCGTAGTGTCTGCAATGTAACAGGCATTATCCGGGATGGTGGCGGGAAGGCTACCGGCAGTGCGCAGAATGGGGAAGAATCCGGCCGCTTGAAGCTCGTTTACCACTGTTTGGCGGCGTTCTGCATGGCGGGGAACAATGAGGGGGAATGCGCCGGCTTCCCGAATGGAAGAAGCTATGAGGGCTTCTTCCCCGGCATGGGTGGACGCAGCTAAGACTACCGGGCGTTCTCCACGGAGGCTGTCCAAAAGCGTGCGGAAATCCTCTCTCCGGGATTGGGGAGCATCTCCCATAACGTCGAATTTGATGCTGCCGGCCACACGGATAATGTCGGGGGCTACACCAATGCGAGCAAAGCGTTCCCGGTCACTCTCGTTTTGGGTGGCCAGCATGGTGAGTCTGGAGAACAGGAGGGAGGTGATGCCCCGCACCTTGGCATAGCGCCCTTCGCTTCGGGGCGAGAGGCGAGCATTCAGCATAATCATGGGAATGCGGAGGCGGTGGCAGGCTTCTGCAAAGTTCGGCCAGAGTTCTGCCTCAATCAGCACGATGGCACGAGGATTAAAGCGGCGCAGGCAACGCCCGGAGAGACCGGGTATATCCAAGGGGGAGTAGAGCGCTCGCACGCCGGGCAGGGCTGCATCTCTTGCCACTTGGTGACCGGTGGCGGTACTGGTGGCCAAAATAACGGGTTCCGTGTGGGTTTTGCACCATTCTCGGATGAATTTGAGGGCAATAAAAACTTCTCCCACACTGACGGCATGAACGTAGAGCCCTCCCTGTGGTTCTTCGTTGCGGGGGGTACGGTAAATGCCGAAGCGTTCCAGTAATCCCGTGCCGAATCCCCCGCGCTTTTTCATTTTGATGAGGTAGCCCGGGATGGATACGATGAGGAATACAGGCAGGAGCAGATTGTACAGGAGAAGGAAGAGAAAACGTTTCATACGGTCTGGGGGCAGTGCCGGTAAAATAGGATGGTGTTTTTTCCATAGGTGCGAGTGTCCACGATTTCCCACCCGGGAAAGTCTCGGGAATGGGTATCCCCCACACCATAGCCCAGCTGGGCTTCTGCAATAAAATAGCCACCGGGCGCTAGAAGTTCATGCAAGCGGTCGGTGAGGAGTTCGGCTATCATATCCCGGTCTCCCGGTGCTTTGCAATAGGGAGGATCGGCAAAGATGAGGTCGTACTTCCCGGCATCGCGTTTGATAAATTGCAGGCAATCGCTCTGCGCCACGCTGCCTCCGGGAAGGCGGCTTCGCTGCAGGTTCTCTTTGGCCATGGCACAGGAGGTGCGGGCGGCATCCACCATGCGGGCACTGGTCGCACCACGGCTGAGTGCTTCAATCCCCACGCTGCCGGAACCGCAGAATAAATCCAATACGCGGGCTCCGTCTACCAACGGTCCCAGAATGTTGAAAAGAGCTTCCCGAACGCGATCTTGGGTGGGCCGAACTTCCCCTTGAGGTACACGGATGGGGAGACCTTTAGCTGCTCCTGCGATAATTCTCATGTGCTGTGGGACTGGGCGTGCAGACGGGGATTCCGCTTGCGATAGGGTGCAGAGCAGAATCCCCGTTAGGTGATTAAGTGCGGGAAAGGTGCTTATTTGCGCCCGGGGCGGGATATGTGGGCACTGGTGGTCGTAATCGGGAAGCAGAGTACGTAGCCGTGGTTGGCAATGGGACTGCCGCTAATGACGGATTTTTCGGAGAGGTTGTAAACCACGAAGACCATACGACCATTAGTCGTCTTGGAGACTCGTACCATTTCCGTCAGCTCAGAGAGAGAATCCTTGCGGGTCATTTTCCATTCGGAGCCGGTTTGGGCTCCAAAGATGAATCGTTCATCTGCGTTCCACTCTCCGCCGGTAAGTTCTCCGTTGTTGGATGTCCAAGTGTTTTTCTCTGCGTTGTAGCGCAGGGCGCCAATGGTGAGCGGCATGGAAGAGGAATCTGTAACGCGAGTGCCGGAGAGAACGCTGTATGTCTTGCCGCCGTCGGTACTCTTCATGCCCATGCGAACTGCCGCCATGCTGACGAGTTTAACCTTTTTCCAGGCTTCGGCATATTTTTCGTATTCTTTTTTGTCCGGCCAGAGGTTGGCATTGTACTCCATGAGGAACATGGGGTTTAGTTTCTCATCAATCTCCTTGCGTTGCTCCGGGGTGAGTTTAGTGTAGCGTTCAATCGCAGCTCTATGAAGAGCTGTAAATTTTTCATCCGGAATGGGCCGTACCACAGAGCCGGGCATTGTACTCCCATCGCAGGGAAGAATCCCATCCAGCGCAGCAGGGGCTGCCGCCATGGCTGCTGTGCTGAACATAACAGTTACTGCCGCAGAAGCGGAAAAAGTTCGAAAAATGTTCATGTGCTTCATAATCTAGCATCCTTTTTTTTTCTTGGCAAGAAAGAAAAACGGTGGTATTGTCATGGCGGAATGAAAGTTCGTTCTCTATTAAGTGCGGTTTTTGTTTTAATTGTTGTATTTTCGCTGGTTGCACTTTCTTCGTGTCAGCTGGCCACGCCGGCAGACCGCATCAGCGAAAATCGCTTACTTTTCCGGAGCTTGCCTGCGGAGCAGCAATTGATGGTGCAACAGGGGCGCATTTGCGAGGGAATGAGCCCGGAGGTGGTGTATCTGGCGTGGGGGAATCCCACCCAACCGGCGGTAAAGGGGCAAAAAAACGGGCGTGGTTATGAGAAATGGGTGTATTCTGCAATGCAACCGGTGATGGTGGATACTCCCATGTGGATGGGGGCGTGCCGCTATGGGTGGTACGGCGGCGGCGGGGTGGATACTGTCTATGTGCCGCGGGAAGTGGCCTATGTTGTTTTCGAAAATGGGAAGGTAACTGAATGGGAATCTCGTGGAAAGTAATATAAAATCAATCATCTATGGATAATAAAATTGATATCTACACTCTGGAAACTCCGGAAATTATGGTGCGCGTGACGAATTATGGTGCGCGCGTACTCAGCTTTGTTTACCAAGGAGTAAATTGTCTGTATGGTCCCCAAACTCTTGAGGATTTGGCTGCGGATACATGCTATTGCGGGAGTATATGCGGGCGAGTGGCTAATCGCATTGCCGGGGGGCGTTTTGAGCTGAACGGGAAGGAGTACACGCTGGCTGTTAATAATGGACCGAATCATTTGCACGGAGGCTTGCGAGGGTTTAGTGATATTCCATGGGAAGTAAAGGAGGCAACCCCCACGCGTTTGGTGCTTTCTCTGGAATCCCCGGATGGAGATGAGGGCTATCCCGGTACGGTAAAAGTGCAGGCTATTTATACGGTGGAGGGGCGCCGCCTGGCTTTGCGCATGCAGGCGGAGACGGATGCAACCACGCTGTTGAACCTTACAAACCACGCTTACTGGAATTTGGATGGAGAGGGAACAGTGGATGCTCATTGCCTTCAGGTGCATGCCGATGCTTACACGCCTATGGTGGCCAATATACCTACCGGGGAGATTAGCCCCGTGGAGGGCACTTTGTATGATTTGAGGAAGCCTGCCATCCTAGGCGAGCGTAATGGCACAAATGCTTTGGCCGGGGGCTATGATGATAATTATGTGCTGGGGGGGGGGACCGGGCTGCGCCCTGCTGCAGTGCTGACAAATGGGCGGCGTACGCTTCGTGTGGATACGGATGCTCCCGGAATTCAGGTGTATACGGGGGATTATTTGCCTTTGCCCAGAGGCGGGGTGGCTCTGGAGGCTCAGAATTACCCGGATACGCCGCACCATCCGCAGTTTCCGAGTATTGTGCTGCATCCCGGGCAGATGTGGATACGTACGATTATGTGGGAAATTGATTAAGGAGGAGGAAACTCTTGTGCCGGAGGTGGGGAAAGCGCAGGCTTTCCCCCCTTTTTTTTGATGCCCCGGGGCGGGCAATAAGTGCGCCCTAGTTGAGTGTATTGATTTTTTTCCGAAATGCGCCATGCTGGGGACATGGCGATACGAATGAAAGAATGGGGCATGCTGTCCTATCCCCGGCAGAGTGTTCATCTCCCAACGCAGGGGATTAGCGGTTGGGCAGATGCCGGGCTATCCTTGGGGCGCGGTATAGAGTCTGTGGGGTCTGCAATAGCAGGAACTTTGTCAGACCAAGTGAAGGTAACGGGGGATATGGCAGCCTTTGCGGCGCGCTTGGAGGAAATAGGAAAAGAAACGGCGGAGGAATTAGCCCAGCAGCCTGTAAAGGATTGGGCGTATGCTTGGAATGCTGCATGTGCCCCCCGTTTGAAGGAAGCCGTGGAGGAGTTGCCTGCTCATTCCCGCGCTGCGGGTAGGCAATTTGCCGCCGATGCGAATATGCGCATGCTTTTGGAATCCCAGCGGCAGCACGAATTGGAAAAAGTGCAGAATGCACGCCGGCAGTGGCGCCTGCGAATGGAAGATGCGGTACAACGGGGGGATGAGCAGGAGGCTGCCCATTGGTTGGAGCAGGGGCGCGGTGTGTTTGTGCCGGAAAGTGAGGTGCCGCAGGAGCAGGTGCGCTTGCAGAGCAATTCTTCCTTAATGCGCTGGCAGCACAAGCTGCAGGCAGAGCCTTTGATGGCTTTGGCTGATTTCCGACAGGAGGAGCCGGAAATGCCTTCTCTAGAGGAGGATGTGCGGACTTTGCAGCAAAATATGGAGCTTGCACACCGGCAGGCTTTGCTTTCGTGTTCACGGCGTGTGGCTGCGGATATTTTGAGTGGCAAAACGCCTCCGGATTCTTGGTTGCAGGAGGTGGAGCAGGCCGGAATCATTAGCGGAGATATGCGAAAGCGTGCAGCTATGTCTCCGCAATCTGCCGGCATGGAGCAACTGTGTTCTTGGACTCGCCGGGTGGATGAAGCCGCTACTCCGGAAGAGACCGCTCGCATTCGTATGGAGGTGGCTCTGGCACCGGTGCCGCTTCCCGAGCGGCAAAAGCTGCTTCGGCGCATGGAGGTGTTGGAAACAAATCCATGCGAAGCGCAACGCAATCTTAGTCGCCGCTTATGGCAGCTGTACAGTGGCGGCGGAATGGGCTGCCCGGGGGATTCCATGGCTTTGAAGCGTTTGAGCCGCCTCCAAGAGGAATCTCTTGCTTTGGTGCAGGAGGGAGATGCCCGAAAACTGGATTCTTGGATGCAACAGAACGTGCGAGCCCTTCCGTTGCAATGGATTTGCCTTAGTGCCTAGTGCAATGCTTTTTACTATGCCCACTACTCTAAATATGAATACTACACCCGTATTGGAACAGCTTGTGCAGGAGCCGGAGCCGGCCCCCACAACGCCGATGTTGAATGATTGGACGAATCCCGCAGAGCAAGAGCCGCAGGGCTCTCCGGCAATGCCTGTTGAGGAAAAGGCGGAAACTACACCTCTTATTGTTGAGGAGCAGAAAAGGGATGAATATTGGCGAAATCTGCTTACCGGTTCTCCGGATACAATTCCGGATGAGATTCGTATAAAAGCGTTGCCAAGTGGGGAGAATGCACCTTCTGTTCCGGAGGAAGAGAGTAATTATGAACTTTTGGGAAATATCAACCGTTCGTGGATGGTGGATTATTCTCCTTATTCCCGCGAGGAGGTGCAGAATAACTGGCCCGGTATGCGGGCAGAACTGGCTCGGGAAATGGGCGTGGAGAGCGATGAACATGAGGTTTTTGTGGCGCTGTCCGAAAAAGCTCGTACGGATGAGATTCGGCGGGTGGCACAAAAGCTGTATGAGGATTCATACAAGGCCGCATTGTTGGGCGATGCCATGCCGATGTTGCCGGAGGAGGAAGATGAGGAAATGGCTGCGGCTTGGAGTGCCGTGGCGGAGCAGGCTCAAAATAAGGCTCTGGAGGAGCGGGAGGAGTATTTACCTTTGGCTATGCGTGTGTTTGTGGCCTGGGAGGTACTCCGGGCAGCAGAGGTGGAAATGAACTCCTTGCCTTACGTTGTGCGATATTCACCGGAATTTTTCTCCGCTCTGGAAGAACTTTCCGATATGCCGGAAGAAAAGCGGAATCGCGTTTACAATTTGGCGCAGGTTCTGGCAAAAGAAGCCGGGGTTGAAACAAAACCGGTGGGTACGGCGGAGGCTATGGGGCGGTCTCTTCTCCGTGGGGCAGATGCCTTGCGCCATAATTTGATTCAAGGCGTCGGGTATACAGCCGCCGCTGCGGTGGATTCATTTGGGGCTACTTGGAATTTGAAATCAGTACGCCATGCAGCATCGAAGGTAGATTCCTGGCTTAGAATGCTTCGAGAGTTGCGGGAGGTGGCACAGGGGAGGGTATACCCAATTACTTTGGAGGAGGAGGAGGCCGGGCTTGCTTCGCAGTTAGCCGTGGACGCTGCTTCCGGCACACCTATGGCGCTTCTGCCTTTTTGCGGACGTGCCGGGTTTGGTATTATGGCTTCTGCGGCTGTTGGTGATATTGCGGCGGAGGCTCGCAAGCGAATGCCGGAGGGAGAAATGACGCTGCAAGTGCTGTCTGCCATGGCGGGAGCTTCTATTCAGAGTGCTATTTACTCTTGCATGGGAGATGTGGGCCGTAAGGTGGTTGGGAATACAATTTCTTCCTTTATGAAAGCCAAGGGGCAGGGGCTCAAGGGCTACTCATTGGCGGCTCTTCAATCCGGGGCCCGTTTTTTGGAGGCAAATGCTAAGATGCTGGCCGCCGGTAAGGCGTCTCAGGGGATTTCTCTTGGTTCTCAGGAGTTTGCGGCTTGGAGTGAAGGGTTGGATTCCCACATCGATTGGAGGTTATACGGGAATAATCTTCTGGATATTGAGACGAATATGCGGGAGGCTGCCATGAATTTGCCCTATATTCTCATTGCTTCCGGGCGTGCAGCCCTGCATCATTTCCGCTCCCCGAATGCACTGGTGTCGGATTCTGCAGCATTGGAATCCTGGGGGGTAAATGCGTCTGTTCGTAAGCGTATTAGCGAGGAGCCGAATATACAGCGGCAGAATGAGATGCTGCGGCAGGCTCTTAGTGGTTCTAAGCGCTGGAGTGGTATGGGCTTCTTCCCGGAAATTATGCGGGCCATGAACCTGTTGAATACGAAAGATTTCCAAGGATTCAAGGAAGAGGCTGTCGTGCGGGAGTTCTTACAGCTCCCGGCACAATTACCCAACCGCTTAAACGAAATGAAAATGCGGGAACTTCTCACGCCGGAGCTTCAGCAGGAGGCCTTGGCTCGCCTTGCTCCCGCAAAGCTGGGTAAAAGCCTTTCTTCGCGTGCATTGGAGAGCTTGCAGATGATGGATTTGTGGTACCGAAAGGCAGATGTGTGGAAACAGCAGATAAAAACGCCTCATGCCGCTCGTTATCGTTTCCTTTCGGAAATTAACCGGCAGGGTAAGCTTGTGCCCAAACGCTTGAAATTCGATGGATTTTATCGTCCTCATGTGGAAAAGGAACGCCAGCAATTCTTGGCTAATAAAATGGATGAGCTGAATTCCCTTTCCTACAATTTCCTTCTGCTGACTCATTCAATGGATGGTTTGGCGCATTCTTTCAAGAACCGAGATTTAGCGGAGAAGTATACGGAGCATATGCGGAAGCGTTTGCTGAGCCATGTGTTTCGAGCTATTATGCAGGAGGAATGCGGCATCCCGGCAGAGGAGGCTTTTCGCCCTTTTAATGATTACATTTATCAGGTGATTCGGGAACGCAAGAAGAGCTTCAATGCTCCGGCCTGGTTATCGCAGAATCGTAAGGTGGGAAGCCAGTGGTTCAAACTAGCTCACACGATGCCTATGGAACGATTGGAAGAAAAACATTTTTCGAATCAGCATCGTTATGTGACGTGGCTTAAGCAAAAATCCTGGAAGCACTATGTGGATAAAAAGCCTTATATTGTAATGGAGGCACCGAATCGTGGTATTGAGCAGGGCGAAACATTGGAATGCTTCCGCATTATTACAGGTATGCATGCTAAAGCAGAGTATATACGGGAGATTTTGCCGTATATGGAGGATTACCAAACGGCTCTGACTCGCGGGATGTCTCCTTTGCAAGCCATGTCTCATATAATTGAACGCGAGTTTGGGGAGTACCTCATTCCTGAGATTTGGAAACCTGAATCTTTGGCGGAAAATCCCACAGCTACTGCTGATATGGAGAACTTTACGGCAAGGAATAAGGATTTGTATCAGCAATACCATGCGTTTACCGGACGTTCCCTCGAAAGTACGCAATTGGAGGGCGGCCAAAAACTTTGGCGCATCCAACGACCGGACGGCAAATATACTCGCTGGCACAGTGCCCCGGAAGAAGCTATTAACGATATGGTGGCTAATTCGCTCAATTCTTTCCGCAGTCTTTGGCTGGCAGATAAAAAAATGCGCGCTCAGGAGAATCTTAAGCCTTTGGGCTTGGAGGGAAAACCGGAGGAGGAATCATTGGTGGAGTATACCACAGCCCATGATCTTCTTGGTGGAACTGCGGCGCGCGAATTGACCCGGTTTTGGCTGGAAGATGCAACCCGTACACCGGTCGGGCTGGATTATACGCTTGTTCCCAAGGGGTATAATTGGAAATATCTCTCATCCGGTAGGGGGGAGAGAAAAGGGGAGGATGTAAAGGCTTTTTGGTATTCTGCCCGTGCTACTCCTTATACCATGATGCGGAACCATTTTGCCGGTTTTTGGAAGATGGCTTTGCAGGAAAATAGGGTGGATGCAGAGAAGCTGATGGATTTTTTGCATAAGCGAGGAGTTATCCGGCCTCAGGGTATGCAGAGTTTGGAGCTGCTTGCTCATGGGCGGAAACGCTATTTGAAGAATTTTGCCGGGCCTGTGCGTCGCTGGTTTCTTAGAGAGGGCATTAGCCCGGATATCCAGCCGGATATACCTTTGCTCCGGCATCGCCTTTCCCAATACATGGCGGATTATTCAATGCGTTATTTCCTGAGCAATTTGAATAGTCTTCCTATGCCGAATTCTGTAAGGGAGTGGTTTTCACTGATTCCGTTATGCCCGGAGGACGCTCCTGCCGATAGAGGCTATCGTAAGGCGAATCGATTTATTACCCTCGGTACGCGGGCAAATGGCTATTCGGTAAAGAGGCTTCAGAGGCAGATGGGGTTAGTGTCGGAGTACAAGGAAAAGTATATGGCGGAGGATGAGCAGTCTTTCATTGGGGAGCTGTTGAAAGAATCTGTGGGTAATTCTTCTACGCAGAGATTGGAGCAGGGGTGGTGCTTTGCTCTTTCCGGCAGCGGCTCGATGCGAGCAAGAGACCACGCTATCTGGGACGTCCTGCGAGACCCTGCAAAAAATTGGAATTCCCTTTTGCCGGAAACTCAGCAGGAATTGCGGACGTCTCTGGAAGCGGATTTATCCCGTTTCTGTGCGCCCGGAGAGGCCATGAGCCCTTCTCTGGAAAAGGCATTATCCAATTTGCAATCTGTTCTGGTAGAACACCCGGAGTTGCGAAACTATATGCTGGAGCCCGGCCCGGTGGAGAAGCTGTTCCGCATGCAGCTGAATGAGCCGGAATTACAAGGGCTCTTCCCAGCACCTAAAACTCGTTCCGAGTTATTTTATGATAGCCCGGTGCGATTGATGAGAAATGGCTTTGAGCTTTTCCCGGAGGAGGCTTTGCCTGAGACCATGGAAGGTGATGCACGTGTGAAACCTGCTTTGCGGTTTTTGTCCCATATGCGCCATCAGTTCACCAGCGTGCCTTATGCTGATGAGTTTGGCATTTGGTGGCAGGGAAAGCGTTATGGCGGAACTCAAGGGGAGCGTCCTCCCGGTCTTGGGCCTGAGTGGACGCCTCAACCTCTGCTTTTGAATTTCCGGAATTATTTGGAACGCCTGAATCAGGAGGCTCGGAGCGAAAACCCGGAGGGTGTGCTGGATGTTTGCGGCGTTAAGTTGCGTGGCTTAACTTCGGAGATGCTGGATAGCTCACTACTGGAAAAGGGTACGCTGTATACGAACCGCAAAATGCCTAAATATCTGCTGCGCTTGATGCCGGGTGAGGCCTATGCGGCCAATCCTTATCTTAGAGCGCCTTATGTGGTGCATTCTTCCAATGGTGCATTGTTACTGCCGCGCACTATTCTGCGTAAGCTGGAGGAGCGCCATTTGGCTTTCCAGCCCTTGCGTTCTTTCGATAGCTTATTGAAGCGCGATTATCTGGATAAAAGTACATTGCGCATAGGTAGGGAGCATATTTTGGATTTGCTGGATGAAGTTGTGTTTCGCAGAGCGTCTTCCAGAGCAAATCTGGAGGCTTCGAAGAATGCGGAGTTGAGTAATGTGGAAATCATTATGCAATTGGCTCAGGATAGCCGATTATCCGATTATATAGCGCAAATAAACCCCAGAGAGATGACGCGAGGCGAGGCTTTGACTGTGAGTTTGCTGCGTAATATGGTGGAATATGAATTTGGCCGGGATAAGCGCCGTGCCGCTAAAGAGTTGGTCGAGCTGTGCAGAAAGTTGCGTCGAAGCGAGAATGATATGAGCTTGCTGCGTCGTACACTGCTTCGGCTTCGTTCCTATCAGCCGCCCGCAGAGGAGGATTCTGCTCCTCCCAGCCGTCCCTCAACTGAAGAATAAGTACTATGCAGAGTATCATTAAGCAAATACCGGAACTGAAAGGCCGTTTGGATGACCCTCTTTGGAGGATGCAGCATTTGTATTGGATTGAGAATAAGGCCGGGCATATGCAGCGTTTTAGTCCCAATGCGGCTCAACTTCGCTTGCACAGGAATCTTTGGAATCGCAATGCCGTGTTGAAGGCTCGCCAGTTAGGCATATCCACATATGTGGCTATACTGATGCTGGATAGCTGCCTTTTTACTCCGAATTTTCACGCAGGTATTATTGATAAAACGCTGCCGGATGCCGAGCAAAAATTGGAAAAAGTGCGGTTTGCTTGGATGCACTTGGATTATCTTCCCCCGAATGCTTCGGGGGAAGACCAATCCCTAGCTGCTTTAGGTACGCTTATTAAGCAGCGTAGCGGCTTGCTTCGTAGGAATGAGTGGCACCCCGTATCGGATGCGAGGACGCGGGTGGCTTTTTCCAATGGAAGCGATATTCGCCTTGGTACAACACTGCGTGGCGGTACATTGCAGCTGTTGCATGTATCGGAGTTAGCGCATGTATCAGTTCATGCTCCGTGGAGAGCTAGGGAGATTCGTACGGGAGCTATTAACACCGTTCCCGTGGATGGAAAAATCATTCTGGAAAGTACGCACGAGGGTGGGCGCTATGGAGTGAATTATGAGATGACTTGCCAAGCAATGGAAAATCGCAGTAAGCGGGAACTTTCCCCTCTGGATTTTCGGTTTTTCTTCTTTAGCTGGTTTGATAATCCGGATTATACGCTTCCGGGTACATCCGGTTGGAGCGATACAAGTGCTGCTTACTTCGAGCATTTGGAGCAGGAAAGTGGTGTGCAGCTTTCGCATGGGCAAAAATTATGGTATTCTCGTATGGAGCGGACGATGGGTGCCGCGATGCGGCAGGAGTACCCCTCTACGCCGGAGGAAGCCTTTTCCACAGGTAATGATGGCGCAATATATGGCGCTCAAATGGCTATTCTTCGGGAGCAGGGGCGTATTGGAGCTGCTTTTGAGTATCAGAAGAATGAACCTCTCTACACAGCCTGGGATTTGGGCTTGAGTGACCACACATCCATTTGGCTTGTGCAACACTGCGGCGGCCAGATATATTGGTTGAACCACTATGCTGCCAATCAACTTCCTTTGGAGCATTTTGCCGGGAAAATCCGGGAGTGGGAAAGCCGTTATGGTCGGATTGCTGCGCATTTCCTGCCGCACGATGCAGCCCACCGGGACCCTCATGGGCAATCGTATGTGGAGAGCTTGGCTCGCGAAGGAATCTTTGCCGTTCGGGTTGTTCCCCGCACGCCGGATGTATGGCGCGGAATTAACAGCTTGCGCGGGTTGCTGAGCCGCAGTTGGTTCCATAGGGATACTCTTTTGCAGCGGGTGAATCCGCAGGGGGAGAAGGAACCCTCCGGGGTGACTTGCTTGGAAATGTACAGGACTGCGCCGCCCGGGGCATCGGGCCTTTGCCGTGAAGCTCCTTTGCACGATTCTTCTTCCCATAGCGCGGATGCTGCCCGCATGTTTGCAGAGGCTTTATCCCATGGTCTGGTGGCTCCGGTGCAATTGAGAGTGCCGCCTCGGCGGGCGCTTATGTGAAATGTTTCTCCATCCTTAAATAAATAAACAATACAATATAATATGCAAACACTAAAAACCAGATACGGTAGGCGGTATATCGTTTATACAAAAGAAGATTGCACAGTGTGCGAGGAGAATGGCCCTGTGCTTTGCCGGGTGGCAGCCGGAGATACGGCGGAATTCATCGGGTTCGGTATACCAGTGCAGGTTTCCAGCGATACTGCGGAGGTGCGCGATGCGTTTTCCTTATCTCGGGATTCTGTGGCAGGTGGTGGCGTGGCGGATATGCCGGTTCGACCTTTGCCGGAGAATTTCCTGCGTGCCAATGTGGTATATGATATGGGGGCTCTTACGGAAAATACGGATTTGTCCCATCTTTCTTTTGAGCCTGCCAATTCCGTGCGCTCCTGCGAAGTTTGGCTTAGCACGGGTGAATCCGTGCCCAGTATTATTTGGCCTTCAGGAATTTGGGTGGATTCGGCAGATGGAAACGCGCCGGATTTTGAATCGAATTCTCATTACAGACTGGTATTCCGTCAGGAGGGTGTGGGTAATCTTGTTATTTCCGTAGCATATGTCTATTCCGTGTAAGATGAATCCGCTGGGCGGAAAAAACGAGCTTCCGCCGGGCTATACCCGTTTAGAGTATTTGGAAAGCCAGCCTAGTGGGAACCAGTATATTAACTTGGATTATGTTCCGGATGGGGACTCAGGGCTGTACTGCCGTTACCTGCATTTGAGCAGTAATTCGAGTAGTATTTTTGTGATGGGACTGAGCCAAACCACATCTACCCCTCCAACGGGAATGATTTGCGTTCCATCTATGGGATATTCCGCTACGACTTACGCTTGGGGTGGCCCCTTTTCGGTAGGTCGCCCTTTGGGGATTCCCTCCGTCTACCCGGCGGAAGGATGGCTTAATTATTATGGTAGCAGGCAGGCATTGCTGAGATGCAATGGAGAGGAGTGGATGGCCTCTTTGGGTTCGTTTGACTATGTGGTTACTCGCCCTTTGTATTTGGGGATGCTTAACCGTGGTGGTGCGAATTCGTATTCGTTTCATGGGCGTATTTACGAGGCTCGTATAACGCAGGGGAAGAAGCTGGTGTGCCATTGTGTGCCTGCTTTGGATGCTGATGCTACTCCGTGTATGTACGATGTTATCAGAAAGCTCGCTCTTTATAATTCCGGCTCCGGTCAATATGTATTGATATGAATGCCATTTATGCAAGAATAACGGAATCCGGGGTGCGTTATTGTCAGCGTATTCCGCATGTGAGTAACGCTTCCGCGAGCCTTTTGGCAGAATATGCAGGTTCTCTCGGTTATAAACGAATGCTGGAATCTCCATGCCCGCAGGAAGGGGATTGGCAGGCTGTTTATAAGGAGGAGGAAGATTTCATCCGGCAAATATGGGTGAGAGTAGAACAATGAATACACAAGAAGAAAAAGCAGGTTGGCTGGTAAGTCTGTTGACTGGCTGGGGCATTCGGGAGAGTTGGGCAAAAATCATCGCCGGAGCCATTATTGGGGCTCTATGTGCGGCCGGTGCGTTTTGCACTGCCTCTTGCGAAGGCTTGGGGGAGATGTCCCCGGAGCAGTTGCAGGTGTTACATTACTCGTACCACCGGCTTACCGGGCAGGCTTGCCCCATTGTGGAGGCTCGGAAATAATCCGAGGAAGCCCCCCCGGGAGCATGGCTCCCGGGGATTTTTTACATGCGCAGCAGCAGGTCGAGCGTTTCGGCAAGTTTTTTGCCGGGTTTGGTGTTTTGGAGACGCGGGAAGCGTTTGTTGATGAAGATGTAATCCCCATTGCGGGTAAGGCGGAGTTGTTGCCCGGCCAGCTCCACTTGGGAGATGAGCCTGCCGGTGGCAAGGATACGGATTTTCTGAATGGTGGCAAGGTGAGATGCTTCGTGGGGCAGGGGGCCATAGCGATCTACCCATTGCTGCTCTAGGGCTTCCGTTTCTTCCAAGGTGGCACAGCGTGCCAGGCGGGAGTACGCTTCCATGCGTGCTTGGGTGGCTTCCATGTAAAAGGCCGGGATGAAAGCGCCTGTGAGTTGGTCTGCTTTTGCGCTGGTGGCCATTTCGGCTTCGCTCATGCAGAGAAAATCGGCTTTAAAGTTGGCCTCTGCCCGGGCAAGGGGGCGTTTACCTTGCAGGCGTTCGACGGATTGCCGCAGGAGTTGGCAATACAGCTCGAATCCAATGGCTGCTATATGCCCGCTTTGTTGTGTTCCCAGCAGGTTGCCCGCCCCTCGTATTTCCAAATCCCGCATGGCTATTTTGAATCCGCTTCCCAGCTCTGTGTATTGCTTGATGGCGGATACGCGCTTGCGGGCATCGCTGGTGCAGAGTGCTTGCCGGGGTAATAGTAAATAAGCGTATGCGCGGTGGCCTCCTCGGCCTACCCGTCCGCGCAGCTGGTACAAATCCGCCAGACCAAAGCGATCGGCACGGTCGATGATAATGGTGTTCGCATTAGGAATGTCGATGCCGCTCTCGATGATGGTGGTGGAGAGCAGAATATCTGCTTTGCCATCCACGAAATCGCGCATAATGCACTCCAGTTCATCTTTGTCCATTTGCCCATGCCCGACGACGATGCGTGCCTTGGGAACCAGCCTTTGCAGCTCTGCGGCCATGTGATGAATGGTTTGTACCCGGTTATGCAGGAAAAACACCTGTCCATTGCGGGCAAGCTCACGCTCGATGGCTTTTGTAATCAATGCCTCATTGTATGGGCATACTGCCGTTTGGACGGGCAGGCGGTTTAGGGGCGCGGTTTCGATGGTACTCATATCCCGCGCCCCCATAAGTGCTACGTATAGGGTGCGGGGAATGGGGGTGGCAGAAAGGGTGAGCATGTCCACCATGCGGAACATGCGTTTGAATTGCTCTTTGTGGCGTACTCCGAAGCGTTGTTCTTCGTCGATGACTGCGAGCCCCAGATTTTTGAAAGTGATATCCTTGGAGATGACTCTGTGTGTGCCGATGACGATATCGACGGAGCCATCAGCTATGCCGGCAATGATTTCCCGCGCTTTCGCGGCGGGGGTAAAGCGGCTCAGCAGCTCGATGCGAATGGGATATTCGCTCATCCTTGCACGGAAGGTGCGGTAATGCTGTGAGGCAAGAACGGTGGTGGGTGCCAGAATGGCCGCTTGTTTGCCCCCTGTGGCGCATTTAAAAGCAGCTCGTATGGCGACTTCTGTTTTGCCGAATCCCACATCTCCGCATATGAGGCGGTCCATGGGGCGGGGTGATTCCATGTCCGCTTTGGTTTGGTGAATGGCTCGCAGCTGATCCGGGGTTTCTCGGTAGGGAAAACTGGATTCGAATTGCCACATCCAAGAGGAATCCGCCGCATGGGCAT
Organism: uncultured Akkermansia sp.; assembly: GCA_964435145.1. Taxonomy (GTDB): domain Bacteria; phylum Verrucomicrobiota; class Verrucomicrobiia; order Verrucomicrobiales; family Akkermansiaceae; genus Akkermansia. The sequence continues at coordinate 1,640 of CAYSYD010000016.1, read as the reverse complement.
AGCCGTTATTGCTTTCTCGTTCGGCCTGCACTTCCAGAAGTTGGGCTGCGTAGTCCGCCACCGCTTTTTCGGCGGCTTTGCAGGCACGTTTCCAGCGTGCATCCCCAAGGCGGCTTAGTTCCGGTGTTTTGGCTCCCAGGCCTATGTATTTGGATACCAGATGGCTTTGTTGCAGCGGAATGCGGAGTAGTACCTCTCCGGCATAGCGGATGTGTAATTCCTCTTCTCCGGATTTTTCGTCTCGGATGATGCCTTCGAATCTGCCGAGTCCGTGGGAGGCGTGGATGACTAAATCCCCCGGCAGGATTTCTCGGAGGGGAACTTGGGCTTTCTCCCGGCGGAGGCGGTCGATGCGGTCGTCCCGGCGTGTGCTTCGGGGGGTGCTGTAACGGCCGAAAAGTTCCGCTGCTGAGAGAATGGCCATTTTTGCTGCCGGAATGGTGAAGCCGAAGGGTAATTCCCCCTCTCTGCTTTGGACTCCGCTCCAGGCATCATCGTCCCCGCAAATTTCCTCAAAGCGGGCTTTTTCTCCGGCGTGAGGGAAGAACATGATGACTTTCCAGCCCTTTTCTTTCCATTGCCGAAGGCTGCGGCGGGCCTCTTCCCGGCGAGCCTCCTGCATTACGAAATCTCCTGTTTCAAAAGAACCCAGAGGGGAGCTGAAGATGGCGGTGGCGTCTCCGGCGTGGATGCTGTCGATGTCCGGGATAATATCCGTACGATCGGGGGGGAGTTCAAAGAGAAGAACATTCCCCGGATAGCCGCTTCCGGGAAGGCTGATAACCCAATCCTGTGGGGTAATCCATTCGCTTAAAAGCTGCCCGGAGGGAGGCTCGGAGAGGACAAGCTCGGCACTGTCCAATTTCCGGAAGGAAAGCTGGGAATCTACATCGAATGCTCGAATGCTCTCCACTTCATCGCCAAAGAATTCGATACGGAGGGGCCATGCGGATTGCAGGGGGAAAATGTCTAAAATGCCGCCGCGTAGGCTCCATTCTCCTCGGGCTGTTACTTGGTCCACGCGTTCAAACTCGTTTTTTTCGAGAATGGAGGTAAGGCGTTCCGGAGGACATTCCTGCCCGAGTGTAAGTTGCAGGGGCTCTTCGTCTTGGGTAAAGGCAGGCGCTTCTTGTTGCAGGGCTGCTGCGGTTACAAGTACGGCTTGTGTTTCTTGTGGCGGTGAGGCAATTTTTCGGAGGGCATCCAAACGTTCTGCTGCCAAATCCGGGTCGCTCAGACCGTTGTTAATATGGATTTCCTTTTCCGGAATGAAGATGGCTTGTGGGGCTTGCCAGAGGGGCCATTCTGCGGCGATTCTTTCTTGCGTGGGTAGGGCATCCGCCACAACCCATATACGGCGGGGCTCCCGCGATACGCTTGCCACCATGGCAACGGTGAAGGAGAATGCGGCCGGGCATATGCGATCCAGCACTATCGGTTCATGGGGTGGCGTTGTATGCTTGCACAGCAGCCCCAGCTCCCGAGCAAACGCAGGGGAGGCTGCAACTTGTTCTGTGAGCGTTCGAGCCACTCTTGCGTTAGTGTAGCAGGTAAGGCGGGGCTTGGCAAATATAATCTCTACGCTTCCAGGGCAGACGCATTAGAAAGTTCGTGTCATGACCTTATGGCAGAAACACACG
>CAYSYD010000015.1:0-26431 GCA_964435145.1 uncultured Akkermansia sp. | reverse complement strand
GTCAATTACCAGCTTCAGGCGCAGCACGCCGTGTGTGGCCGGGTGAGAGGGACCCACGTTCAACGTTACCAGCTCGCCCCGATCATCCGCATCATTCTTCAGATAATCCATTGCCAAGCTTGCTGCATCAGGCACTTGTATAAATTTGGTCGTGTTCATAAACTGAGGGTACGCGGCCACCTGCGGCCACATTCGCGCGCACACATTAAACTATGTCCGGCCGCAAATTTCAAGCCTAAAGTGTACTCCTCCCGGAAAATGGAAATGCTATATGAGAATTATTATAAGTTAGTTAAAACAAACAGTAACATAAAGCGTTGGGGGGAGCTTTTTATGGCAAATGGGGCGGATGGGGAATCAAACCCGGGAGGCCGTATTCCTGAATGAGCGCACCTTCTCGCTCAAGGTTTTTGGATTCGGAATTTACCGGAATTGCAGATGGAAATGGGACACCGGGATATGCAGTTGCTGCGGTATCGGTATATGCGGCCTATTCCGCAGTGTTTGGCGGCGGTATTTTGGCGCATGGTTCTCTCCGGTTGAAAAATAGGGCGCGATTGTCTCTTGCAATGGGGCAGGAATAGGCTAAAATAAAGGTATGAGTGCAAAGCTGACTGCGGAACAATTAGAACTGGTGCGCCAATGGGCAGCCGAGGGTGTGGATTTGAACGGTATCCAGAAGAATCTGGTGTCGGAATGCGGGGTGCATATGACGTATATGGATGTGCGGTTTCTGCTGCTGGATTACGGCATTGAGATTGCCGTGGCGCAGGAGGCGCCGGCAGAGCCTGCAAAGAAGGAGGAGCCGCAGCCTGCGGCTCCGGCAGCGGCTCCGGGCAAGCCGGTGGTGGTGTTGGATGAGTTGCAGATTCCCGGTACCTTGCTTTCCGGCAAGGTGGATTTCCCCTCCGGTACGCGGGGTGCTTGGCAAATCGACCAGATGGGGCGTTTTGCGTGGAGCGATTTGGCGGGCACCCCCACGCCGGAGGAGTTGCAGGCGTTCCAGATGGAGCTTTCCCGCTTGCTCAGCCGAGGGGGAATGTGATCCCCCCTCCCTCCTTTTTCAAAAGGGCGGGGGCGGTACATACCGCTATTGCGGATTCCATTGCCGAATCCCGCCACATCTGCTGGGTACCCGATTAACCGCGAAGGATGAGTGCGGCAAGGTGCTCCATATCCGCAGCCGTGTAGCGCTGGTCGAGAGGAAGGGGCAGCAGAGTGCGTGCCAATTTGTTTTCCGGTGCGGAGGCATCCGTGGTTTCCACCACCTCCGGCCAGAAGAGAGGCAGGGCAACTCCGGCCTCCACCAGAGCATCCCTCAGCTCGGGAATACCGCTTACCAGCGGGTAACACATGGGGGCATGGCGGGGGAGGGGCGGAAGGTGCAGGCGGTTGAGCCCGGCCAAGTGCCGGTGCAGAATAGCATAATTCTCCAAACGCCGCTGTGCCGCCGCTGTGTAATCGATACTGTGGAGGAGCTGCCGGGTGAGGGGAGAAATCCTGCGAGCCGGGCGGCTTAGCCCGGCTTCCGCTTCCAGACTGGCAGGCAGAGCCGCCCCGGCGCCATGCTCCAGCCGTTCCAGCATGAAGAGAGCGCGTGCCGCACTGGAGGAAAGCTCCGCAGGTTGCTTGGTGAGTGCAAAGGGTGCAAGAGCCACCCCGCCATCCGGCACGCCGGAAAATTTGCGGGGGCTGTAAAAGGCGGGTACACCCGGCGGCGGGGGGGAGTACAGCGCCATCGTGGCATCCGCTATCACCATGCCGGGGAAGCGAGCGGCAGCGTTTGCCACCATCTCCTCCATCACCCCGAAATAATTGATGAGAATAAGCAAATCCTCCTGCCCGGCTTTTTCCGGCAGCAGGGGGCGGAACTGCTCATCGCAGCCATAGCGGTGCAGGGGAATGCCGCAGCAGAGCAGGGGCTCGCAGAGTGTATCGCAAGCCAAGCGCGGCACCCATGCCCGGCGGGGTGGAGCGGGCATATTCCACAGCAGGCATTCCAGAGCGGCGCGCCCGCTCTCCGTCCACACGCAGCACTCCCCCTCCGGGTAGGGGAAATTAGCATACCGGGGAAGCTCCGGCGCAAAGAAACCGCCCATCATATCCTGCATGGCATTCAGTGTAACCATGGGGAGCCGCGGCGTCAAGCCCGGATTGACACTGTGCGGCAAGGCGGATATAATGGTGCCATGCGAATGGGGCGTACTATACTGCTGCTTTGCCTGCTTCCGATTTCCTGTCGGCAAGTAGTGCAGCAGGTAATGCCTTGGGAGCTGGCACCGGAGGTGGTGGCGGATGCCCGCAAGCCCGGGAGTTGGTATGCGTACCTGCCGCAGTATGCCCCGGGGTTTTGCCTTATTACGCGGCATGCTATTTTGTGGAAGGACCCGCGCTTGCCGCTGGGCTATTGGCGGGCAGTGCATCCGCAGGCACCGCAGCGGGTACTCATGGAGGCCCGGGGGGATATGCTGCTGCTGCACCGCCGCTTTATTTGGGATGGCATGACGGTGGGGCGTACCCTTCCGGAGGACTTATTGCCCACTCTCCAGCACGATGCTTTATACTACGCCTTACAGGGGGGCGCACCCATTAGCCGGAGACAGGTGGATAAAGCTTTTCTGCGGGCACAGCGGGAGCATCGTCCCATCGGGGCGTATACCGCTTATGCAGGCATTCGCCTGCTGGGCGGGCTGTATAACAACCCGCCGAATGCGAATCCGCCCCGCATCGAATTGACTTGTGCCGGGGATACACCTGCGCCGTTGGAAGCGGACTGCCCGGAGCCGCTGGAGCGGCGCTAGTTTAGTGAATGGTTACGGTGAGGGATTCTCCCTGTTTCATTTCCAGATGCGGGAAGAGGATAAAATCATTGGTAAACACGGCATTTTCCACATTGCAGCCCGTGGCACCCCTGCCGGTTTCCGCCGTGGGGAACCACACTGCGGCGCGTCCCTTCGAATCGCGCTGAGCCGTTAAGGTAAATTGGCGGGGGGAATCCCAGCAGAGGGTGTAGGGGGATTGTGTATGGCTTTCATCCAGCGTGGCTTGCCATGCGGGGTCTCCGTAAAAAGCCACCACATCGCGGTCATACACCAGCCCCAGACATTCCCGGAATTGGGGCAGCAAACCCGGCAGCAGCCCGGCATCCGCCATGCTTTGGGCTATATCCTGCGTTTCCTCCTGTCTTAGTTCGGCACCATTGAATTCCACCTCCAGCAGAGCCGGGGAAATCTGCTGCGTATCGTGCAGCAGGAATTGATTATTGAGGAACCAGGCCTCTGCCAGACTTGTTCCGGCGGTGTTGCCAAAGAAGAGAGAAAGAGTACCCCAGCCGCCTTTGCCATACCAAGAGGGTACGGTGTAACCCACCAGCTGGTTGCAGGTATAGGCGGAAATGGCCGTAACTGCCATGCTATCGGGATTTCCCGCAGCATGGCCAAACAGGCAATTCCCGGCGGCAATCCATACACGCGGGGTGCCATCCGGGGCAATGGCCGGGTGCCCCGGGGATTGAGCCAGTGCCTGTAAGCTCCGGCAATCCCCCAGCTCCAGTGCTTCCTTCAAAGGGCGGATAAAAGATTTCATCTCGTGGGCTTCCAGGCGGTGCAAACGGTTCCCTACGGAGAAGAACAGACCGCGGCTAAAGGGCATTTCCAGATTGTATTCCGTGGCGTGGCTGGAGGTAATTACCAGCTGCGGCCGTTGGGTTTCCAACTCTTGGGCGAAGATGCTCAGCAAAGGCTCCGGCTGTTCCGGTGTGCCGGGGGGATAGGTGGTGCTGCCGGGGGTAGTGTACCCTTCTTGCAGAAGTACGGGGGAATGGGTCCAATCCGTGATGGCGCAGCTGCGCTCAAAGCGGCTGCTGTCCATATTCGTGGTACCCAGACAGCGGCGGATTACAAGTGGGGCCGTCGCTGTGGCCACCCGCAGGGCATCTGCCGCTGTGTAGCCGGTTATGATTCCCCAGAGGCAATCCCCCCAGGGGTCGTCGTCCACTTGGCGGGCAGCGCGGTGCATATGAGTTACCAGTGCCCGCGTGACCTCCTGCGGTTTGACCACGCAGGCGGCATAGCGCGCCCCGGTACCCCGCAGAGCCGCCGTGCAGCTTTGTTGGGAAAAATCGTCAAGCGGAACAATGGCTGCCCTCAGATGTTTTTTTTTAACGCCTCCGCCACCGCCACCCAGGAAGCATCCTGCATTGTACTGCGGGAGATGAGGATGGCATAATCCGCCGCAGCTGCCTGCGGAGCAGCCTTTTCTGCCGGTACGGTAAAGAGGTATACCGGCTTTTTGTTCGCGCCGAAAATCTCCTTAGCCAGCTCGCGGATTTCTTCGAGGGTGATACTGCGTACATCCTCCACCATGCTGCGCAGGCTTTCCATACGCCGGGGCTCGCTCTGCAAACGGGTGAGTGCCCCGCTCCAGAAATCGGCAGAGCGCAGGGATTTCTCTGTGCGGGCAATGAACGGGCGGATGGCGCAGGCAAAATCATCCTCCGAAATCTCCCCTCTCCCCAGGCCCGAGAGAATGAGGTCGATGGCCGTATTCACCTTAATGCGGTTGCCCTTTACCCCGGCACTGGTAGCCGTAATTGTGGCAGCTCCGGTGTACGGTTCATTGACGGACAGGCGCACCGAAGGGGAATAAGTTTCCCCAAGTTGGGCCCGAATTCCATCGAAGAGTTTTTCCCGTACAATGCTTGCGAGTACTTGCAGGCGGCGGTTGCGGCGTATATCCGTGCCATCCCCGGCGGCATACACGTGAGTTACCAGCGTCTTATCCAGCTCCGTATCGTAGTGCAGGAAATGGCGTGTACCCTGCGGCAGGGCAGGCGTGGTCTTTTCCGCCTCCGTTAGCGGGGTAAAGTCCTTTTGGCGTTCCGGCATGGCGCCGAAGGTACGCTCCAGAATGGGTAGGAGCTTTTCTGCATCGAAATCGCCCACGATGCTCACCTCCATGGCACCCTTTTGCAGGTAGGGAGAGAGCGCATCGCGCACCATCTCCGTGTGGCAAGCCTCCACCTGTTCTTGCGAGGGCGTGGCAAAGCGGGTATCGTCCCCATAGAGGATGCGGCCTGCCTGCAAAGCATAAGCCCCATTGGGCGTGGTGCGGAAACGGTTATATTGGGAGGGCAGGGAACGGCGGAGCATGCGCTCGCCATCCGAGCGGTAACCCGGGTGCAAAATGTTAGCCGCCAGGAGTTTGCACTGCAGCTCCAAATCCTCCGCAGTGGTGTGGCCGGAGAAGAAGAATCGATCCGCATCCACCCAGAATCCGGTAGAAACTTGGTGCCCGGCCATCAGGCGCTTCAGCTCCGTGGCAGAGTGAGCCTCCAGCCCGCCGCGCAGCATCACGCTTACCGCCATGCTTTCCAGCCCGGGCTGCTGAGCCAGACGCAGGTGCCCGCCATCAATCCCCACCGTAATGCTCACACTCCCCTTGCGGAAATCCACTTGTTTGAAGTTGACACGCACCCCATTGGAGAGCGTCAGCGTAGTCAGCTCCGGGGTTTCGTGCTTTTGCATGGTGACGATACTGCCGGGGGTGCCGATTTGCTCGTAGGTAAAGGGTTTCAACTCCTCCTCTTGGGGCGGTGTTACTTCCTTTTGCATAAGCGCCTCAAAATGCGCCCGGAGGCCGGCCTCGTCCACCCCTTCCGGCACCGTGCCCATGAGCGCAAGGCGCACACGCCCGGCATCGAAAGCTTGCCGGAGCGCCTCCCGGCACAACTCCGGGCTGGCCAGAATACGCTGCAAACCGAGGCGGAACGCGCGGAGGTCCTCCGCCGGAGCCGTCAGCATGGAATGCTCGCGCATGGCGTTGATGATGGTATCGGCCATGGCATCGCAGGTGGTGGTACTCCATGCCTCCGTGCGTTGCTCTAAAGCAGCCTCTGCCTGGGCGGCAATCTCCTGCAATTCCATGGGGCTGAATCCGTACTGTATGGCGCGGCGCAGCTCCGTGAGCGTGGTGCCCATGGCCGCATTCCATTTGGCGGGCTCTGCGGCAAGCGTGAGCGAGAAGACCCGGGCAGCATCGAACAGGCTTTCCGTGCCGCTCTCCGCACTCAGGAAGCTGCTGCCTTCCTCCCGCGCCATGCGCTCTAAACGCGCATTCAGCATAGCGCAGGCCATATCCAGCGGTAAATCCGCCATGCGCTTCTCCAGCGTATCCTCCTCCCGGCCTGCCGGGCGTACCACATTAAGGGAAATGGAAGTATGCGCATTTTCCGCATTCGGGATAATCCGCGTGGCGGCCACGGTATCCTCCAGCGCGCCTATGCCCGGGCGCTCCGGCATGGGCTTAGCCTCCATGCCGGAGAAGTGTTTTTCCACCCAGCTGCGAGCCGTAGCCGGGTCAAAATCCCCCGTCAGCACCAAGCACATATTTCCCGGCACATAATGGCGAGCATAATAATCCCGGAACACGGAGTAAGGGGCATAGCGAATTACCTCCTCCGTACCAATGGGCAAAAAATCCGCCACTTTGGTGCCGGGCAGCAGCAGGCTCAGCCCCTCCTTTGCGGCGCGGAAGCTTGCGGAATCCCGAGCCTTCAGCTCACTTACCACAATACCGCGTTCGTGGTCAATCGCCTCATCTGTCAGCGTGGCACCATCGGCAAAATCGCGCATAATGGTAAGCGCAAAATTCACCGTCTCCTCCCCCAGATTCGGGAGATTCAGCATATACACCGTCTCCTGCAGGCTTGTGTACGCATTGGCATCCCCGCCAAAGCCCAGCCCCAGCTTTTGCATGGCCGGGATAAGCTCCCCGCGCTTGAAATTCCGGCTGCCATTGAACACCAAATGCTCAATGAGGTGGGAAATACCCTTCTCATGCTCCACCTCATCCAGAGACCCCGTCCCCACATACAGGCGCACACTGCCGCGTCCTGCCGGCTCCGTGGTGGGGCGTATCAGGTAGCGCAAGCCATTCGGCAGCGTCCCCGCTACGATATCGGAATCCTGTTGCAGAGCTTGCAGCGCAGGTTCCTCTGCAGGGACCGCTACGGCTTGCGGCGACCGGGCTTCCTGCCGGGCGGAAATCATGGGTGTGCCGAGGCAGAGGGCAAGGAGAATCAGTGTAGTTCTTGCAGACATGGTGTGGTATGGGGGCTAAAATGAATCTCCTGTCATTTTAGAAGGCTTTTAGAAAAAGTCAAGAACACAGCGTGTACTTTTCAATTTTGCTCCAAAAAAGAAGAACCGCCGTATGTGGGGGCACAAGCGGCGGCATGAACGGATAGAGCAGGGCGGCAGGGCTTACACCCCCAGTTCTTGGCGGATAATCTCGCGCACACGGGACTGCGTGGTATTGATGCAGCCATCGGCCTCCACTCGGTGCAGCCAAGGCATCTCCATATTGGAATAGATGCGGGAGCAAGCCTGGAGGAAAGGTTCATTCTCAAAGGCATCCTGGCCATTGCCGCGTGCATTCATGCGCTCCAGAGCCATATCAATCGGGATATCGAGCCAAATCGCCACATCCGGAACCGTGGCAAACTCCTCGTTCCACTCGCGGATAAGCTCCACATTTGCTCCGGTGGCACCTTGGTAGGCCATCATGGAAAGGTAGTAACGATCCAGCAGCACCCACTTACCGGCTGCCAAAGAAGGCTCAATCAGATCGCGCACATGCTCACGGCGGTCCTGTAACAGGCAGGCAATCTCCTCCTCGATGCTCAGGCGTTCTCCGGCCATGGCGGCCTGGCGCACCTTCATGCCCCAAGGGCCTCGTGTAGGTTCAAAACCGGTTACCACGTCCTTGCCGCATGCGCGCAAGTAACGGGCCAGCAGTTCAATTTGGGTGCTTTTGCCGGTGCCGTCAATGCCTTCAAAGACAATGAGGGCACCCCGTAGGTGGGGGGAATCGTCGTCCATTGGTGGGGGGGAGGTAATAATCAGGGGGAAGGGTAGCATAGCAGGAAGTATCCTGCAAGAGAAAAAAACAGAAACGGACGCCGGCACTGACCGGCATCCGTACTGTTGGAAAAATTCGTTTCCCGAACGGTTGGTAATCAGGCCTCAACAGGAGTCACGGCAGCAGCCGGGATTTCCTCCTTGTTGGTGAAGTGCCACTTAACCTTATTGCGCTTGCTGGCGGAACGAGCCTTGCGGCGCTTCTCATCCATGGGGCTTTCGAAAGCGCGGCGGCGGCGCATCTCCTCGAGGATGCCCTCGGTGTCGAGCTTAGTCTTAAGGCGCTTCAGAGCGCGATCGATCGGTTCTCCTTTACGTACGGTGACGGAACGCATGATTTTTGAGTTGTTTGTTGGTAAATTGTCCGGGAACGGGGCAGCAAGATACAGCAAATGGGCGTTCCTGTCAAGTTTTTTGTCTGTATATTTGAATTTTTTACTGACAAGGTGCAAGAGGGGGGTGCGGAATCCGGGCTTGATTCCTCGTGCGGGAGTGTGTAGAATGCCCCCGTGGCAGCCCATCCTCACCATCCCGCGATGCCGGATTTTAACGAACGGCCGTACATCCTCTTCTGGGAAGTAACGCGTGCGTGCGCCCTGGCATGCCGCCATTGCCGCGCCATTGCCCAGCCTAGGGCGCACCCGGAAGAGCTTACGCACGAGGAAGCCATGGTCTTGGTGGAGCAAATTGCGCAGCTGGCGCCACCCATGCTGGTACTAACCGGGGGAGACCCCATGATGCGGCGGGATATATTCGACATCATCACCCGCGCTGCGGAGCGCGGACTGCGGGTAGCCCTTAGCCCGGCGGCCACCCCGCGCCTGCTGCACACGGATTTCCGCCGCCTGCGGGAAGCCGGCGTGGTGAGCATGAGCCTCAGCCTCGATGGCGCCACCCGCAGCAGCCACGATGCCTTCCGAGGCGTGCCGCACACCTTCGAACGCACCATGGAAGCCGCTCGCATGGCTAAGGAAGCCGGCATTCAGCTGCAAATTAACACCACCATCACCCGCAGCACCCTGCCGGAGCTGGATGCCTTTGCCGATATTTTGCGCCAAATCCGGCCGGACGTGTGGAGCGTGTTCCTGCTGGTACCCACCGGCCGCGCCACGCTGGAAGAACTGCCGGAAGCCGCCGCGCTGGAGCAGCTTTGGGCGCGCCTGCTGGAACTGCGCGCGGAACTCCCCTTCGCCATCAAAACCACGGAAGGCCACCATTACCGCCGCGCCCTGCTGCAAGCCGCCCGGGCCGGGCAGGGCACTGCCCCGCGCCACATGGTGCCCACACGCGATGGCAAAGGCGTGGTCTTTATCTCTCATGTGGGAGAAATCCAGCCCAGCGGCTTCCTCCCCCTCACCGCAGGAAATGTTCGCACGGATGATTTGGCCGCCATTTACCGCACGCACCCGCTTTTCGTCCGCCTTAGGGACGATGATGCCCTTGGCGGAAAGTGCGGGCACTGCGAATACCGCCGCCTTTGCGGCGGCTCCCGCTCCCGTGCCTATGGCACCTGTGGCGATTACATGGCCGCAGAACCCCTTTGTAACTACATGCCCGCTGCCCTCCGGGGGCAGAATCTCCCCACACCATGATTAACATCACCAAACTCTGGACGGGTTCCGCCCAACCCGCCGACCATATCCGCTATGGGCAAGGAGACGGTACGGCCGCACACCATGCCAGCACCGCCGCCTGCATGCCCGCCTCCGCCCGTACCCGCAAACCCATCGTCGTGTGGAACATTACCCGCACCTGCAATTTACGCTGCGTGCATTGCTATGCGGATTCCCATGCGGAGCGCTACCCCGGGGAACTTACATGGGAACAGTGCTGCCAAGTGATTGATGATTTAGCCGCATACAAGGTGAATGCCCTCCTGCTTTCCGGCGGGGAACCCCTGCTGCACCCGCAGCTGCCGCAGCTCCTCCGGAGAGCCACGGAAAAAGGCCTCAAAGTAACGCTCTCCACCAATGGCACCCGCATTACCCCGGAGCTGGCACGCCTTTTCAAGGATTTGGGCGTGGCCTATGTGGGTATCTCTCTGGACGGCATCGGAGAGGTACACGACCATTTCCGCGGCGTGAAAGGCGCTTTCGAAGGAGCCATCCGCGGATTCCGCCTTTGCGAAGAAGTAGGGCAAAAAACCGGCCTTCGCCTCACCCTTACCCGTAACAACGTGCAGAGCATGCCGCAGATTTTGGATTTTATAGAAGAGCAGGGCATCCGGCGCGTATGTTTTTACCACCTTGTCCCCACGGGGCGAGGGGTGGATGTGGCAGCCCTCCGGCCGGAGGAGGCCCGCGCTGCGCTGGATATGCTCATTGCCCGTGCAGAAGCATGGCATGCCGCCGGCCAAACACGCGAACTCCTCACCGTAACCCAGCCGGCAGACGGTGTTTACATCGCCCTGCGCCAGCTGCGGGAAGGACACCCGCTCGCCGCGCAAACCCTGAATCTTCTGGGCTGGAACGGCGGCGGTGCTAACAGCTCCGGGCGCGGTATCGCCAACATCGATACACAGGGAAACATTCACCCGGACCAGTTCTGGCAGGGAATCACCCTTGGCAACGTCAAACAACAGCGCTTCTCCGATGTGTGGGAAGCGGCTCAGGAGCCCTCTGCCGCCACCCTGCGCGAACTCCGTGGCAGCGATATTCCTGCCGAGCGCCAGCAAAAACTCCAAGGCCGCTGCGCCACCTGCCGCCATTTCCACCTTTGCGGCGGCGGCTTCCGCACGCGTGCTGCCTTTGCCAACGGGCACTGGTACGGCTCGGACCCGGGTTGCTATTTGACCGACGAGGAGACCCAAATCGACCTTTCTTCCCTCCCAAAGTGAAAAAAATGCCCCGGAGAGGGAAAAATGTTCAATTTCTGCTTGCGTGCAGTCGCACAATGTGGTATTTCTGATGGCGTCATGAAGCGCTTACTCCTTTCTACAATTCTCTTGGCTCTTGCCGGAACCACGTATGCCGACATTCAGGCTCCTCCGGCATCCGAATACACCGCTACTCGTAAACTTGGCCGCGCCATCGGCAATGTGCTTTACGCTGTGGAGGAAGTTCCCGTCACCATGATTCGTTGGAACTCCGCCGAGGGCGACTACGCCGGCTTCTCCGTGGGTCTGGTGGAAGGCGTCACCCGCACCTTCACCCGCATGGGTTATGGCTTCTACGAGCTGGTTACCTTCTGGGCTCCCACTTACAAATGCACCTATCGTCCCCCCTACCAGGGCAGCTGCGGTCGCAGTGGTCTTAAGGAGTACAACCCCTGGTCCGGCTTCTCCGAATTCCCGGAGGAACTCGGCTTCCAGAGCAAGTACGATTACTCCCGCACCACCTCCAACTAAAATAACCGGGAAAGCAAGTATTTTCACAAAGCCTGCCGCCTTTTGGGGTGGTGGGCTTTTCATTGTGCCAAATCCCTGCTCGGGCGTGTTGTCGCATTTAATTTTTGACTTTGCGGGGATGCTTGGGTACAATACAGGGCAGAGAAAATGAATACCGCCTTTGTTCCCAAGGATTATTTTGCTCGCCACACCGTGCCGGAAATCTTCGGCAGCGGGGAAAGCTGCGAGGTGGATTTAGGCTGTGGGGATGGCGGCTTTTTGCTGGCCATGGCCGAGCATTATCCGGAAACCCGTTTTTTAGGCGTGGAGCGCCTGCTGGGTCGCATACGCAAAGTATGCACGGAAAGCGCCCGCCGCGGGTTGCAGAACGTACGCGGCCTGCGGGCAGAGAGCCGTTATTTTCTGGAATGGATGATGGCTCCCGGCAGCATCCGCCGCCTGCACTACCTTTTCCCGGACCCTTGGCCCAAGGAAAAACACCATAAAAACCGCCTTGTGCAGGATTCCTTCATCCCCGTGTTGCACCGCGCCTTAGCCCCCGGCGGCGAGGTTCTCTTCAAAACAGACCACGAGGAGTACTTCCTGTGGGTTTGCGAGCGCATGGAGGCCTCCCCCCTTTTCCGCCGGGAGGAGTGGAATGCCCCCTTTTACCCGAAAACAGACTTCCAAAAACAATGGGAAGCCATGGGGAAACCCATCTTCGCCGCCCGATTTGTCCGCAACGATGTCCTTTGAACTCCACACCACCGACCCCTCCGGCGCTCGCCTTGGCACACTGCACCTCCCCCATGGGGATGTGCCCACCCCCATCTTTATGCCCGTGGGCACACAAGGTACCGTCAAAACCCTGCACCCGGAGGATTTGGAAGCCCTTGGTGCCCGGATTATTCTGGGCAACACCTACCACCTCTGCCTCCGCCCGGGGGACGAGTCCATCCGGAATCTGGGCGGCTTACACCGCTTTGCCGGGTGGAACCGTCCCATGCTCACGGATTCCGGCGGCTTTCAGGTATGGAGCTTGGCACGCCTCCGCAAAATTACCGAGGAAGGAGTGCGCTTTTGCAACCATATCGATGGTGCGTACATGATGCTCACCCCGGAGCGCAGTATGGAAATCCAAGCCAATTTGGGGAGCGATATTGCCATGCTCTTCGATGAGTGCCCCCCCTATCCCTGCGACCGCAAATACGCCGAAAAATCCTTGGGCTATACCCTCCGCTGGGCCAAACGCTGCAAAAACTGGATAGAGGAACACCAACCCCGCAGCGGTACCGGCCTTCAACAGCACTTCGGCATCGTACAAGGCTCCGTCTATGCGGACCTCCGCCGCGCCTGCGCCGAGGAGCTGGCCGCCATGGATTTCGACGGTTACGCCATCGGCGGCGTTTCCGTAGGCGAACCGGAGGAGGAAATGCTGCGTGCCATCGAGCATACAGCCCCCTACCTCCCCCAAAACAAGGCTCGCTACGCCATGGGCTTAGGTACCCCCACCCAGCTCTTGGAGATGATAGAACGCGGCGTGGACATGTTCGATTGCGTTATGCCCACACGCCTTGCCCGCCACGGCATCGCCATGACCCCCGATGGCCCCATACACATCAGGAACAAACGCTGGGAGAACGATTCCCGCCCGCTGGACCCGGAGGGGCATCCGCACGTTACCCGCTTCTCTCGTGCTGCCGTGCGCCATTTCTTCCGCGCCGGGGAAATGCTGGCACTGCGCCTCCTCTCCTTCCAGAATCTTCACTTCTACCTCCGGCTCATGGCGCAAGCGCGCAGTGCCATTGCCGCCGGACAATTTGCTGCCTTCAAAAGCAGCTTCATTGCGCGCTACCAAGCTAACGAGATACAATGATTAACACCCTCATCGCACAAGCCGCTCAGTCCGGGCAGGAAGGCAGCCCCTTCCAAATGCTCATCACCTTCGCCCTTATCGGCATCATCTTTTACTTCCTGCTTATCCGCCCGCAGCGCAAACAGCAAAAGGAAATGCAGGAACGCCAGAATAACCTCAAACCCGGCGATAAAGTCGTTTCCGCCGGTGGCATCTACGGCATTATTCGAGAAGTGCAGGATTCCACCGTCAAACTCGAAATCGCCCCCAACACCATCATCAAAATCGCGAAAACAAGCATCGTTTCCAACGTCTCCAAGGATGGCTCTGCCGAGGTGAAAAAGTAAACGAATGCAACCTTTTTATACATATCCCGAGCTGGGCGGATTGCCTGCCGATGCCCGCATAGGCGTTATAGGCAATCCGATAGCTCACTCCAAATCCCCCCAAATGCAGCAACCTGCGTTGGATGCTGCCGGGGCGGGGCTGCGCTATGTGCGCCTGCTGGCGGGCTTGGAGGAAGGAGCCTTCGAATCCTTGCTCACCGTACTGGCGGAACGCGCCTTTGTGGGGGTGAATGTAACAGTCCCCTTCAAAAAGAAAGCATGCGCCGCCGCTTGCCGGCGGGATGCCCTCTCCCGCCTCTGCGGTGCTGCAAATACCCTCCGCCTCACCCCGGAGGGCTGGGAGGCATTTAATACCGATGGCCCCGGCTTTTCCCGTGCCATCGAGGAACTGGGCGGGCGCCCCTTGTCCTCCTTGCGCATCGTTTTGCTGGGGGCATGTGGTGGTGCCGGCAGTGCCTTGGCATGCCAGTGCGCCCTTTCCGGCTGTGCCTCCCTCGCCTTGGTCAATCGCCCCCGCCCGCAGTTGCAGGAACTGGCGGATACCCTTGCCACCTGCTTCCCGGCGGAGAAGCTCTTCTGCTGCCACCTCGATTCTCCCGCCCTTCGGGAGACCGTGCAGCAGGCAGATCTGGTCGTCAACGCCACCAGCCTTGGTCTGCACCCCGGGGATGCTCTCCCCTTGCCGCCGGAATACCTGTGCCCCGGGCAAATGGTGTACGATATCGTGACGCATGATACCCCGCTGGCCGCTGCTGCGGCAGAGCGTGGGTGCCTTGCTTCCACCGGTCTTCGCATGCTCCTTTGGCAGGGCGCCTTTGCCTTTCGCCATTGGCTGGGGTATATGCCGGATATAGCCGCCATGGAGCATGGCCTTGCCCATGCTTAATTTCCTCGATTTGCCCCCCCCCATAAAAACGCCGCCCTGCATGAGCAGAGCGGCGCCTTTCTTTTAGCTTTTCGTATGTCGCGAAACTCGCTACTCTTAGCGGCGGCGGCGAGCAGCCAGACCGGCCAGAGCCAGCAGGCTCAGCGTAGCCGTGGCGGGCTCGGGAATCAGCTTGCTGACAACAACACTTCCTTGCTGCACATCGTTAATATTATCCATAAAGGAAACCTGTGTGGCGTCCAACACAGTACCCTTCAGGATGAACTTGTCGGTAATCGAACTTTTGCCGTATGTAAGCGTAATGCTGGAATCCGTGCCATCGGAGGCAATGGTAACCCCAATCCATGTGTCGCCTACGGCACGCTGAGCCGACTCTGTGCCTGTAGCGTTCTGAGCCCAGAGGATGGGAAGAACTGCATCAGTGCTGGTGTAGGTATAGACGTCATCGCTTACGGATAGAGTCCACTCCCCATTGCTGGTAAGGTCGTTACTGCTAGCATTGTTGAGACCCCAGTACAGGTGTTGCTGGTTGACGATGTAATAGCTGTCCGTAATGGTAACGAAGCCCTTGTTACTATTCTGAATGCTAGCCATCTGAGTTGTAATGGTGAATGCATCCCCCAACTCATAGTTAGCTTCCTCCAATGTTTGCTGCAGTCTCGTATTGAATTCTGCACCGGTCTCTGCCAGAGCTGCCCCGGCCAGAGCGAAAAGAGCAATAATGGTCTTCTTCATAATGTATATTGCGTGTTATAGGTTTGAGTTTGTACACGCAGCTGCGGCAGAACTACTTCCTCGCGCGATGGAAGGGTAGAACCTCCCACAACAAGCGTGCAGCCGCAGTATATCGCTTTTCAAATGCGATGTACAGACTTTTTTGCAAAAAATCTTCAAAAAAAAGTTGTTACGCATGCGCTCCTCACGTAGGGGGTGAAATTTTGTTGCTCTATTTTTTATAAAAAATATGAATTTATAAACTCGGAAAAAGTTTCACTTCTCATTTTCATTACAGATATAAATATGACAACATTTTTCTTTTTTCGCCCGTCAGCTTTTGTGAGTTTTTATTTTTCAAACAAATGAAAAAATATCCTTATTTGTCTACACTCTTTAATCGGAATTATTCAAAATTCATAATATGAAACGTACATCGCATTTGAAAAGCGACGTACTGCATTTGCACACTTGGTGTGGGGAGGCCTATATAAAAAAAGGAGATTCGGGATGGAGGGGAGATCTCCTTTTGCACGTGAAAGGTATTAGGAGGTCGCATGTACATCGCATTTGAAAAGCGATATACTGCGGCTGCACGCATGGTGTGGAGACTCTACCTTTCCATCGCGCGAGGAAGTAGTTCTGCCGCAGCTGCGTGTACAAACTCAAACCTATAACACACAATACACATTATGAAGAAGACCATTATTGCTCTGCTTGCCCTCGCCGGCATGGCTTCCGCTGCCACCCAAATTGAGTTCACCACGGCTCCCAGCTACGCCGATAATTTCTGGTCCAACAGCTATGAGCTTACTTTCACTTTGGATGAGACTTACACTCTGGCCGACGGTACGATTCTTGCCGGTTACTGGGGTGCCGACGCCAATGGTTCCTTAGGCGCAAACGCCATTGTACTTGGTGGTACGGACGGCGCTCTGACGCTGACCATTGGTCGTGGCGATTTCAACAACCTCAGCAATAACGAGATTTCTGCTGATACCACGTTCAACATGACTAGCGATGCTTACACATTCAATGCTCAGATTGAGACGGGTGTAACCTACACGCTGAGTGTTACGGGTGGTAATCAGTCCATGGTTCCCACGCTCACCTGGGCTGATGGTACGGAAACCGGCACCTCCTACAAGGGTAACATGAATGGCGACGCGGATCCCATCCGCTATGGCGTGAACAATACTCTGATTGTTCCCGAGCCCGCTACCGCTACGCTGAGCCTGCTGGCTCTGGCCGGTCTGGCTGCTCGCCGCCGCCGCTAAGCTCCGGGTGTTCCGTAAAAGGAAACGGATAGTTAAAAAAACGCCGTCCTGCGAGAGCAGGGCGGCGTTTTAGTGTTTCATAGATACGGCAATGAGAGGAAAAAAGGGGGGATTTAGCAGGATGCCGGGGCGTGGTGGTTCACGGCATCGAGCTTGCCGAGGCGGTAGGTAGCGGCAATAGCGCGGGTAATGTACTCCAGTCCTTGGGCGGTGGCCTCCGCCAAGGGGAGCCCTGCGGCGAGCCCGGCGGCAATGGCGCTGGAGAGAGTGCAGCCGGTGCCGTGGGTGGAGACTCCCTCTGTGCGGGGATGGCTCCAGCGGAGGGTGGGCTGCCCCGGGCGCACGAGGATATCCGTGCAGGTGTGCCCGCTCACATGGCCTCCCTTGGCGAGGATGGCGCAGTGGTAGCGCTCTGCAAGGGCTGTGGCGGCTTGTTCCAGCTCCTCAGTACTCCGGATGGGGGCGCAGCCCAGCAGCTTGGACAGTTCGTCGCCATTGGGGGTGAGGAGGGTGGTGCGGGGGATGAGGAGTTCTTCGTAAACGGCAATGGCCTCTTGGAGGATGAGTGCTTCCCCGGCGGTGGCAATCATGACGGGGTCGACCACGAGGGGGACTCGGAAATGCTCCAGTTCTGCGGCTACGGCGCGCACGATGTCCGGGGAGTAGAGCATGCCGGTTTTAATGGCCTGCACAGGGAAATGCCGCAGGCAAATACGCACTTGCTCCGCCACGAAGGCGGGTTCCATGGCTACAATGCCCTCCACCAGTCCGGGTACCTCGCTCACCACGCAGGTAACGGCGGTGAGGGGGTAGCAGCCCAAGGCAAAGCCGGCCTTGAGGTCCGCTTGCAGGCCTGCACCGGCGGAGCAGTCGGAGCCGGCAATGCTGAGGTATACGGGAGCCGTGGGCATGGGTGTTATTGTGCGAGTGCCTGTTCCAGTGCGTATGCGGCGCGCAGTAGGCGTGTTTCCGCAAAGTGGGGGGCAAGCAGCTGGATGCCGGTGGGCAGGCTGCCGGGCTGGGGGCAGGGGATGGAGATGCCGGGCAGACCTGCCAGGTTTGCCGGGATGGTGTAAATATCGGAAAGGTAGGTTTGCAGGGGGCTTAGGCTGGTATCCTTCAGGCGCGGGGCAGGGGTGGGTGCCACGGGACCGAGGATGAGATCCGCCTGCCCGAAGGCGGCGGTGAAGTCCCCGGCTACGAGGGAGCGCACTTTCTGGGCCTTAGCGTAGTAGGCATCGTAGAAACCGCTGGAGAGTACATAGGTGCCCAGAATAATGCGGCGTTTAACCTCCGGACCAAAGCCGGTTTCTCGGGTGCGGCTGTAGAGGTCGTCCAGCCCGGCGGTGTTATCGGCTCGGTAGCCGTAGCGTATACCGTCGAAGCGGGAAAGGTTGGAGGAGGCTTCCGCGCAGGCGATTATGTAGTAGGCTGCCACGACGGCCTCTGCATGGGGTAAGGAAATTTCGGTAATTTCTGCGCCGAGGTCGGTAAGGGTGCGGATGCTTTGCTCCAATGCGGCGGATACGGCGGCATCGTTACCGGAGGAGAGGTATTCTTTGGGCAGACCGATGCGGAGGCCCTTAATGTCCTGCCCCAGTTCTGCGGCAAAGTTTTCCGTGGCTACGGCGGAGGAGGTGGAGTCCTTGGCATCGTGCCCGCAGATGGCGTTCAGTATGGTGGCGGCGTCCTCCACATTTTGGGTAATGGGGCCGATTTGGTCCAGAGAGGAGGCAAAGGCCACCAGCCCATAGCGGGAAACGCGCCCATAGGTGGGTTTGAGCCCCACAACGCCGCAGTGAGAGGCCGGCTGGCGGATGGAGCCGCCTGTATCCGAGCCCAAGGCGGCAATGGCCATGCCGCCTGCCACAGCTGCGGCGGAACCGCTGGAGGAGCCGCCGGGTACATGCCCGGGGGCGGCGGGGTTATCCGTGGCGCCGAAGGCGGAGTTTTCGCCGTAGGAGCCCATGGCGAATTCGTCCATATTGGTGCGACCGAAGGGGATGGCACCGGCGGCGCGCAGTTTTTCCACGGCGGTGGCATTGTAGGGGGAAACAAAGTTTTCCAGCATGCGGGAGGCGCAGCGGGTGGGTTCTCCGGCAAGGCAAATGTTGTCCTTAATGGCCACGGGAATGCCGCCGAGAGGGAGGCTCAAATCCGCTTTGGCGGCTTCTGCTAAGGCGGCTTCCTTGTTCCGGGAGAGGTAGGCGTTAGTGGCGGGGTTGCGGGTTTCGATGCTGCGGGCTATTTCCTCCACGAGTTCGGTGGGGGAGATGCTGCCGTTTTGCAGTTGCCTGCGCCAGTGGGAGATGGTGCCGGAGAGCATGGAAGGAAGAGGGGGGGGGATGGGGAGTGAGTAGATTAATGGGCGGATTCAACAACCTTGGGAACGCGGAATTGCCCGTCGCCTTGGGCGGGGGCATTGGCCAGTGCCGCTTCGTTGCTCAGGCCGGTGCCGGGTGTGTCCTCCCGCAGGGCATCGAATACGGGCAGGGGGTGGTACATGGGTTCTGTGTGGGTGGTGTCCCATTGCTCCAGCTGGGCTACATAGGCCAGCACTTGGTTCAAATCCCGGGAGAAACGTTCGGTTTCTTCCGGTGTAAGTTCCAATTTAGCCAGACGCGCAATGTACGCTACATCAATTTGCGGAGGGGTATCCATGGCAGGGAAAAGGGGTTAGGCTTGGGCAAGCAGGTGAAGGGTGATGCTGTACAGCCCCCAGATGGAGGCAGCCAAAAAGGCAAGGAGGATGAGGTTCTCCAGCAGGATGTTCCGGTGCCGGGCAGAGCCGATGGCGGAGACGTGTACGCGGTTGCGGTGCAGGCGCCGCTGTTCCACTACGTCCTCCTGCGGTCCGAGGGTGTTGGATGCGGTATGCCGGGAGCCGTAGCCGCTGCTGCGCCATGCGCTGCGCTCTTGCAGTGCTTGGCGGCGTTCCATGGCGCGTAGTTGGTCGATGGAGCTTCGGGGGGACATGGGGGAGTCTGTCAGAATAGGTTAGTGACCAGTAGGTAGAGTAGCCAAGTAGCAAGCAGGAGAAGGAATAAGGGCAGGTGGAAGAAGAAGCCGCGGCTTAGCTCGCCCCGCAGGGCTCGCCAATCGGTACGCGGTTTTTCTTCCACGCCGGGTTTGTTGAGAAAAACATCAGTATGCTGGTAGCGGCGCCCTCCCACAAAGGCTTCGTTAAAATCGTTCTCCGCACGCTCCAGCTTGGGCAGCGCCTCGCGCAGGCGTTCTTTGAATCCCTCCGTACTCCAGGTTTGGGGCTGCATGGAGGAGAGAATTTGCAGGTGGCGCTTGAGGCATTCGTTCACTTGTTCCACTTCCCGCTGCTCGCGGTCCATGGATTCCAGTTCCTTTTCGAAGCGGCGTACGGCGTTGTGCAGTTTCATGCCGATTTCGTTCAGGCTTTCGTTGAAGAGGGTTTTCTGCTCGTTGCTCTCTTCCAGTTCCCGCCGCTGCGTTTCCCACTGCACGCGCTGGGCTTCGTAAAATTCGGCTTGCTGCCGGGCTTCTTCCATTTGCTGCTGCACCCGTTCCGGGGTGTGCATCTCCCCATCGGCTATGCGCGGGTTCAGCTCCATCTGGCGGTAGTGCGGGTCGGCCTTCATGCGAGTGCTTCGGATTTACCTAGTGTTTCGGAAAAGTTAATCATTTTGCGCGGCTTTGTCAAGTTAATATCTAAGTTTTCTTAAAAATGCTGCGGGGGATAAGAATGTGTAGGAGGTGCTGAGGCTTATGAACGAAGCAAGGATGGCTTGAAAAGTTTTTGCCTGCGGGACGGAAAAATGTTAACATAGGCAGCATGAACGGACTTAGCATAAAAGGGATGCTGGGGGCACTGCTGCTGGCGGTGTCCGGTGTGGTGCAGGGTAACGTGGCGGTGCCGGAGCATTTTTCTGCCCGGGCAAAGGAGTTGCTGGCGGATAGTATAGAGCTGGCTCCTGCTGCGCATGCGGTGAATGTGGTGTATTTTTTAGGGAATGATAATGAGCCGGAGCCGGATTATGAGCGGCGCCTGAGTGAGCTGCTGCTGTATGTGCAGCAGTTTTACGGCAAGGAGATGCAGAGGAATGGCATGGGGGCGCGTTCCTTTGGCTTGCGGCGGGAGGCTAATGGCAATGTGCGCATTCTGTTGGTGCGCGGTAAGAAGTCCCACCGGGATTACCCATACAATGGCGGCACTAATGCCTGCCTGCAGGAGGTGGCGGAGTTCTTCCGCTCCCACCCGGAGGAAAAGCACAGCGACCATACCTTTATCCTGATGCCCACCTTCCACGATGAGCAGAACGGGGAAAAATCTCCCGGCGGGGTGCCTTTCTATGGCTATGGCCGCGATTGCTTTGCGCTGGATTACGCCGATTTTGATATTAAACACTTGGGGCAGAATACGCGGGAGGGCCGCTTGCTTACAAAGTGGCTGGGCGGGTTTGCTCACGAGCTGGGGCACGGGTTGAATTTGCCGCACAATGCCGGCACAACGAGCGATGTGGCTCTTTACGGGACTCCGCTCATGGGCGCCGGGAATTATACTTTTGGCATGCGGCCTACTTATATGACGCGTTCTTCCTGCCGCCTGCTTACGGCGAGCGAGACTTTTGCCCTTGCCGGGGATGAGACGGATTTTTACCCGAAGGGGGCTCCGGCTCCGGTGATTGAGGCGGCTTCCGTGGTGCCTTCTGCGGATAAGCTGGTGGTGCGTATGCGGGTGTCCGGCTGTGCGTTTGTGAATTTGCAGGTGCAGGATCCGCCCTTCCAAGTGAACCGGGATTACGATGCCGTAGCCTTTTGCATGGCGGAGGAGAAGCTCCCCGGTACGGATTCCGTGGTATATTCCTTAGAGGTGCCGCTGGCAGAGTTACAGGGCTTGCAGAATACACGCAAGGGGGAGCAGGCGCTGGAGGTGCTGCTCACTCAGGCGAATGGCTGGCGCTACCGCTGGCGCATTACGCTGGATTGGAGCAAGCTCACCTTAGATGCTCCGCTGCCTTTGCCGGAAACGGGTCCCTTGTACCGTGGCTATTGAACCTGTGCTTGTAAGGGGTTAGAATAAACGCCTTCCCCATAGGGGAGGGCGTTTGGTTTTCGCTTGACCTTTAGCCGCTTATCTGCTATAAGGCCGCGCGTTATGAAGAAGTTGTTATTAGTTGTTTTAGCCGGGGGGCTTTTGTGTTCCTGTGCCACGAAGACGGTGAGCCGTACGGAGCTTTTCTCCCCCACATTGGCTACTGCGATGGATTCTACCGAGCTGACGGGGATGATGTATTATGGGGCGGATGAGCAGTACGATTATTTTACACGTGGCATTTCCCGCCTGCGTGTGGCTAAGTCAGAGAATGCCGTGCCCTCCTTTGCCCGCTTTACGTTTAACAACTGGCAGGGCGGGAAAAAATACTCCGACTGCCTGAAGGAAAGTGCTGCGGATAAGGTGAAAAATTGGCTGCAAGGCGGTTCCGCCGGTGCTGCCTCCACCTCGCAGCAGACCACGCAGAAGCAGGAATCCCTCCAAAATCTGCTGAATGCTGCCCGCCGGTTCGGCTCGGCTACAACAACGGCTCAGTAATCGAAAGCGTCTCCGGGGAGTACATCCTCTGCGGAGATGTATGGCACCATTTCAACCTGCCTGCCGCTGAATTCCGGCGGCAGGTTGTTTTCTGTAATGAGGAGGTAATCCTCCAGCGGGGTGGCGTGCGGGGCGCTGCTGCCCAGATGGTGAGCCGGGGTAAGCACGATTGTTTGCCGGGCGGCTTGCGCGGCAAGTGTGGCCCATGCGGCACGCACGGCTTGCGCGTACATGGCCTGCTCCGGGCGGAGAGCCGGCGGGCAAAGCAGGGCTATATCCGGCCGCAGGGTGGTGCCCATGGCTGCGCGGGCTTCCGGGCTATCCAGCAGACCGGAAACTTTATCGATGCGGCCGCCGGGGCAGATGATTTCCTGCGGGAGTACTCCGGCGGTGAGCCGTGCCAGCAGGCGCGGGGAATTGGTGATGAGCGAGCAGGGGCATTCCCCCAGCGCAGAGATGAGTACCTGCGCTAAGGGCGCGGCATCCACATAGAGGCACATGCCGGGCTTAATATGCTGCAGGGCAAGCTGCACCAGCTGGTAATCCAGGCGCACACCGGCGGATTCCGGGGTGCTTTGCCCGGGCAGGGGGAGGATGTAGCGGGCACCGCCATGCACGCGTTTGAGTAGCCCTTGTTTCTGCATGTCCACCAAATCGGTGCGGATGGTCTCGTCCGTAACCCCCAGCTCTTGTGCAAGGGCTGCGGAGCGGATGCTGCCGCGCTGCTGGAGAAGGCGGAGTATATAAGCCCGGCGTTCCTGAGCAACGTACATGGGGGGGAAATCAGGTGATGGAGTAGAAGAATTCCTCCAGACGGCTGCTCATGGCGGCGGCGGTGCGCTCAAAAACTTCCTTATGCTCGGGGCACAGCTTGGCAAAGGATTCCGTGAGGGTGACCATTTGTTTCTGGAGGAGTTGGATTCTCTGGGCGGCCATGCTGCGGGAGTAGCTTGGCTGCCGGGTGAGCAGAATGGTGGCCAGCAGGTAGGAAACCATGCCTGCATAGAGATTCAGGAAATCCCCCAGTTGGTGCCCCTCCGGGAATTCTCCGGAAAAATCGCCGCCTTTGCTGATGAGGTGCTTTTGTACGAGGTTGGTCAGGTGGGCGGATTCTTGGAAAAGCGGGTGCCCCATGCCGGCTCGTACACTATCTGCATGTGTGGGCTCCACAAAATCCAGCACATCCCATTCCCGGCAATCGGCTTGTTGCTCCGGCGGCAGGTGCGCTTCATCCTCCGCCGCTTTGCGTTCCAAAATATCGTAACGTCCCATCACATAGGCCAGGGAAAGGGCTCCATTGGGGCGGAACATGTATTTGCGGCGTATGCTGGGGTAGATGGCCATATTAGCCTCTGCGCGGTTGAGGCGCATATCCCAGGAACAGGCGGGAAGGGTGAGCCCCTGAATATGCCGCAGACCGGGGCTGCGGAATTGCTCCACGCTGCTTACCACATGGTCGCGCAGGGTTTCCATATTCAGGAAGCCTTGCAGGTTGCTTTCCCCCCAGGAAATTTGCCACTGCGGCAGGGAAATGTCGAAGGTGAAATCGTGGGATTCGATGAGAACGCGAGTGGTGCGGTTCACAAAGAATTCAATGGAAAGAATATTGCTTACGTAGTGGCGGTTGTTTACCTCCGGCTCGCGCAGGGAGAGGGTAATATCGCCGATGGCAACATGACCGCGCGGGTATTCCCGCAGCTGCCGCAGGGCGGGGTAGTCCTCCTCCTCGGGCGCGGTGGCTTTGTTGGTAAAGGAAACGCGGCAGCCGGCAATATCGGGCATGCAGTTGCCTTCCATCAGGAATTCGATGGGCTCCTCCTTATCGATGCACCAGAGGGTGAGTGCAGTTTTCCCGGGCGTGGTGTTATCAATCACGCCTTGGGAAATGAGTGGTGCCAGAAGAGCCAGCATGGGAGCGGTTTTATTTGCAGGAGGGATTGGGCAGGGTGGCGGCTAAGCGCGCCACGGCTTCCGGGGCATTCATCAGTTCCACCACGGCATCCCAGCGACCTTGGGTGAGGGCTTGGCGGGGTTCTTCCGGCATGCTGATGGGGAGGCTGAGCCCGGGGCAGCAGAGCGTCATCTGCTCCAAATCGAGCATCCATTCGGTTTGCGGTTCCTCCTCTGTGCGGCGGAGTGCCTGTTCCAAATCGGCATGGGAGGCGCATACACAGGGAAGGCCGATGCCGGAGCTGTTGCCGAAAAAGATTTCCGCAAAGCTCTCTGCCACAATGGCGGAAATGCCGGAGCGTTTGATGGCTTGCGGTGCATGCTCTCGGGAGGAGCCGCAGCCAAAGTTTTCCCCACCCAGAATGATGCGGGCACCTGCATGCTGCGGGGCATCTATGGGGTGGTTCTTGCTGCTGCCATCGGTGTGGAAGCGCTCATCGTAGAACATGGTGCCGGCCAGCTCATCGAAGGTGATGCACTTGAGAAAACGCGCCGGGATGATGCGGTCTGTATCCATATCAGCCCCGGGTACGGGTACGGCCTTGCCGCTGATGCGGATGATTTTGTTAAGGGGCATGGGTATTGAAAAACGTGGGGATTTATTGAATATCGAATGCTTCCCGGGCATCTGCCACGGTGCCGGTTACGGCGGCCGCAGCAGCCATGAGGGGGCTCATCAGCAGGGTGCGGCCGGTGGGGCTGCCTTGGCGCCCCTTGAAGTTGCGGTTGCTGGTGCTGGCGCATATTTGGTTGCCCACCAGTTTATCGGGGTTCATGGCCAGGCACATGGAACAGCCGGGCAGGCGCCATTCGAAGCCAGCCTCGCGGAAGATGGCGGCAATTCCCTCTTCCTCGCATTGGCGTGCCGTCATCTGTGAGCCGGGTACTGCCAGTGCTTTGATGCCCGGTGCCACTTTCCGCCCTTTCAAATAGGGCGCTACTGCACGGAAATCCGTAATGTGCCCATTCGTGCAGGAACCGATGAAGACCACATTCACCGGAAGACCTTTGAGGGGCTGCCCCGGGGTGAGCTGCATATACTCCAATGCGGTGGTGTAGGCTTTACGGGCTTCCTCGGAGCGGGCATCCGCCGGTGAGGGAACACTGCCGGAAATGCCGATGTTCATATCCGGGGAAATGCCCCATGTTACGGTGGGTTCAATCTCCTCCGCCGGGATGATGACAACATCGTCGTATTCTGCATCGGCATCGCTGGCAAAGCTCTTCCAGCGCTCCACGGCCGCATCCCATGCAGCACCCTTGGGGGCATAGGGACGCCCTTTAAGGTAGGCAAAGGTGGTTTCGTCCGGGTTGATGTAGCCGCAGCGGGCTGCTCCCTCAATGGCCAGATTGCAGAGGGTGAGGCGCCCATCCATATCCATGGATTCAATGGCACTGCCGCCGAATTCGTAGGCATAGCCCAAGCCGCCATCCGCCCCCAGCTTGCCGATGATGTGCAGGGCTACATCCTTGGCCGTAACGCCGGGGCGCAGCGTGCCTTCCACGCGCACATTGCGTACTTTCAGGGGACTCATGGCAAGGGTTTGCGTGGCAAGCACATCGCGCACCTGAGTGGTGCCGATGCCCATGGCAATGCTGCCCACGGCACCGTGTGTGGCGGTGTGGGAATCTCCGCACACAATAGTCATGCCCGGCTGGGTAATGCCCAGCTCCGGCCCAATCATGTGTACAATACCTTGGCACCCGCTGGGCAAATCGAACAGGCGGATGCCATGCTCCTTGCAGTTGCGGCGCAGCTCGCTCAGCATGGTGGCGGCTCGCGGGTCGGCATAGGGCTCGCTTTGGTTATCCGTGGGAATAATGTGGTCCGGGGTGGCAAAAATGCGCTCCGGGTGCAGCACGGGCAGCCCCAGCTCCCGCAGCATGGCAAAGGCTTGCGGGGAGGTTACCTCGTGCATGTAAAGGGTGGCGATAAAGAGCTGTGTACGCCCATCCGGCAGGATGCCGACGGTGTGCGCGTCCCAAACTTTGCGGTATAGTGTTTTGCCCATGTGGTGATGCTCTATGCCACTGTAACACATGGCGGCGGTGGCGTCAATCTGTCAAGACACGCTCTCGCCCTGTTATGACAAAACAAAGGAACCACCCTCTCTCGCATGGCTGCGGGGGAGGGTGGTTTTTGGAAAAATTGCTCCGGGAGTAACCGGGGAGCCGGCTCTTAGCGCACCGTCTTAACGGTAACAGCTTCCTTACCCACGCGGTCGCGGAGGTAGTGCAGCTTGGCACGGCGAACTTTACCGCGAGTCACTACCTCGATTTTAGCAATCTTGGGGGTGTGGATGGGGAAGGAGCGTTCCACGCCTTCGCCATAGGAAATCTTGCGGACGGTGAAAGCCTCGTTGATGCCGGCGCCACGCTTGGCAATCACGATGCCTTGGAAAACCTGCACGCGCTCCTTGCCACCTTCGATCACGCGGCAGTGAACCTTAACGGTATCGCCGACGTTGAAGGGCGTTACGTCGTCCTTCATCTGCTCTTTTCCGATTGTATCGAGAATGTTCATCTTGTCTCTCCTTCTTATGTTTAGTAAATGTTCAGTGAGCCTCCCGGCTCGGGTGGGTGCGCCAGTGTACA
>CAYSYD010000014.1:0-27249 GCA_964435145.1 uncultured Akkermansia sp. | reverse complement strand
TCCGGGTATTCCTCAGAAAACAGTTTAAACCACTCTTCCCATTCATCCATCAACTCGCCAGAATAATATAACTCCCAAGCCTCCTCGCCTTTCAATAACAGTTGCAGTTTTCTGGCTTCTGAACCTATCTGCATTAATTCCTCTCCATCTGGTATGACAGAGTCAAAAATACCGCCATAAAACTGATTGGCCTGATTATTCGGGCGTATTTCAGGCAGTAGAAAATAGAATTTCATTCCCATAAGCTCAGTCTTTACAGCAAAGCGTCCATATCATTCATGTACTGGTCAAAGAAACCCGAACTTGGTTTACGAATGCGCCCTTTTTGTGTCACCTTTTGAGGCACTATACACGGTTGTTCTTCATCAATTTCTTTATCAAAGAATAGAACAGCTACTTCGTCTTCCTCTAGTATTCCTTTTTTAAGATTACGCAAAACTCCATGCACAATATGATCACTATGCGTCTCCAATATCACCTGAATTCCATTAGCTGCGGCCAATGCGCACAAGTCCATCAGACGAGCCTGTCCGGCAGGATGGATATGTGCTTCCGGCGTTTCTACAATGATAACATCCCCAGGTGAGGAAGACAAAATAGCCGTTATCATCGGCAGCGCATAGGTGATACCATAACCAACATTGCTGGCATTGGCAGATAACGGAATACCTTGAGCGTTAACTGTAGAGTATCTTATTTGAAAATCACTACCCAATCCCCTAACATGAAAGTCTAAATCCGGAGAGATAACTTTCAACCATGCATTTGCCTGGTTTTCCAGCGTTAAAAATTCACTGGTGGGATAAACTAGTTCCGGTACTTTTAATAACTCTTTCCCATATTCATACAAGAAACGAGCCGTGGCCATGCCATCTCCGTATCGAATTGAAAGAGATTTCTTTTTTACTGATTGGGAAGCCGTAGGAAAACGATCCATTACCGGCATTCTTCCGGCAGCCAAATAATGAAGATGAGGCAATTCCAGCTTTCTTCTCATATCTGACTCATCGTCCACCAAAGGGATAATGTTTTCTTGACTCCACTCAGCACTTACTTCTTCACTATATAACTCGTAACGTTTTTCATTAATTGTCAAAGATAACCCGACTCTGTTATCATCAAGCGTCCATGGCAAAACGTCTTCAACAATGCCCAACCTAACATATTCGTTATCCAGAGAAAAAATTAAATCATCTTCATTCAGAGTGTGCCACATGGTAAGCATCGCCTGAATGAATGTACTTTTACCTCGTCCATTCAAACCGGTAAGCAAAGTCAAAGGCTTCAGCTCCTGTTGAACGTCCTTAAACAACTTAAAGTTGTGAATACCTACAGAATTAATCATAACACGCTATAAATAATTTTATCCATAACATCCCAACGTCGGTGAACAGCCGCCTTCTGAGCAGTTCCGAATGTCAAATCTTGCCGGAATGTTTCGGATGTTTGATATTCTTGAACGAAACTATTGTAAAATTGTTCTGCTTTTCTTTCTAGCGTTGCACGCTGTTCTTGGGTCAATTTGGACAATCTGATAGTTACAGCATCAAACAGAGCTTTGGAAATAGGGTTAGTTCGTGAAGTCTCTGACGGCTTACGAAATGCTTTTCCCAGAAAAATGATATGAGCAGTCTTCAACACTTGCCGGAAAAGCTCTTTCTCTGCTTCCAACTGTTCAGGAGGCAATGATTTCAACGCTTTCATGCCGACAAAAATAAACTCATTTAACTCCTTGTCTCCATTATACGACAACAATCGGAAAGACATATAGCGAGCCACCAGCTCACGATCAGACATACGCTTGAACGGCGTGGGCGCAGTCGCTACTCTAAACTCTTCACTTTCTGCAAGCTCTTTGACTGTCTGCGCCGGCACACCCCACAGCAATGCGTGACGCATTTCCTGCGGTGTCAAAACATAACCGGCTGAATTGATACGGTTGAATAGTACGTACTTAACGGTATCGGGCGTTTGTCTTGTGACGATGTTGATATTCACGGTCAGCATATCCATGCGCCACTTCTCGCGAGGGAGAAATTCACTATACTTCTTCCCCTCGTACTGCGACAGGAACTCAAGCCCCCTCAATTTCAGCGAGTCTTCAACAAAAAACTCTTGGAATGCACTCAACCTCTGAAGACCATCTATCACTTCCCACTCATAATCAGACTCTGCCCGTTCACTAAAGAAAAATGACGGCAAAGGCAAGCCCAGCAGTATGGATTCTATCAAACGACTTTTCTCATGCTCTTTCCAAAGACCGGTTTCCCGCTGATATTCAGTATCAAAAATAATTTGTCTCTCACGCAGCATGCCCAGCAGAGTTCCCAAATTGACGCTGCGCTGCTCCACTCGGATTTTTGTGGGGTCATACGCATTCAGTGTCCCCATCACTCCCTCATCTTCTTTCGAAAACTCCTCCATATTCAGAGTCTGCTGTTCACCATCTTCAATCTTTACCGCGAGGATACCAAAGATTTTAACTCTGCGCAAGCTAAATAATTTTCCTATGCTATCCCTAGAGAAAATTATACAAACATCTTTTCCAGACAGGCTTTCTTGATATTTTGCAACCGTTCCAACTTACGCTGATGAAGGGTGATGAGCTCATCGAGATTTTGGAACATTCTACCTATTTGAGCTTGATCCTCTTTCTCCTGCGGGTACTGCACCATCGTTGTCTGTAATGCACTTTTTGAAATGGACGTTACTTTTATCCCCTGCATAAGTGGAATAAGTTGGTCATGAAATGAGGAAGAATTCATGTAGTACCCAAGAAAGCCTCTGGCAAAGTCACAAGTGGGGCGGCATGGAATCGTGTGTAATCCTGAAATGATCGTTTCGCCTTTTTCCTCAATAATTTCCGCACACTTGCCCACGGTTTCATCCTCAGCCGTATCTGCTAATACAATGTCACCATTTCTCAAGAATGATGACCGATACTTGTTGATAACGCTATCGTTCGTTATTATAGGCAAAGACTCTTGAGCCATATTGATGCACTCCCCAAATTTCACCAGAATATCGCCATAGTGTATATTCCTAGCTCCCTCTCCAGAATCAGCCAAATCAGCTCTGGAGAGCGTATTGTTTTGTAAGAATGTAAAAGTCTCCCCAAATTCACGCTGTTCCCAAGCGTCAGTAAATCCGGCGAAGCGAACTTCCGGAACAGTTTCGCCATTTTTCGGGAACATTTTTTCCAGCATCGATTTTTTGATGTTCACGAGGTGGTCATACTTACGCTGATGAAGGGTGATGAGGTCGTTTAAACCATCGAAAAATGTGGCTATGGCTTCTTGTTCTTCTGAACTCGGATACAGAATATCCATGTCCGCTATCATCTCGTATCTGACCGAATCAACTGAAGTCTTTGCTGTCATTGACATGACTCGGTCATAAAAATGCGTTGAAAAGAAGTAATAAAAATACTTTGCCAAAACATTCCCCGAGAAATCGAACATTCTGTAAACTCTTTGGTGTAAGTCGTATTTGCCATTTACATAATGAAACACCTTACCAGTACCGACACCATCCCCCACGGTAAGCACGGCTTCCTCCTCAAACAGATATCGGTTACTTCTTTCGATTATAGGAGAACGCACGAAGAAAGGGTACTTTCCGTCATCCACACTATCCTGTGTATTGCTCTTGCCTGTCGAAATAGAACAGATATCCCCAATCTTACGCTGTTCCCAAGCGTCAGTAAATCCGGCGAAGCGAATGGAGGGAGTATTTTTATTTTGCTGCATACGTTTCTCCTCCGATAAGATTCTTTAATTCGTTGATACCCAACATATCGAACTCATTACCCGTAAGTTCGCCCAGTAAAGAAGCAAGTGAGGCTTCCGTGTCAGATATCTGGCGGTCAACCTCGGCAAAGGTCGTTTCGTATTTCTTGCTCAGCAATAACAACTTTGCAATGAAGTCCGTGATGATAGCAGAGGGGAGCCCGGCCATGTTTTCTACAAGCGGAGTGACCCACTTGAGTTTAAGCAGAGCATACGCTTGTTCATCAGTCAATTCCTCAATGGTCTTTTTGGTGAGGAGGTGGAGGTCTTTGCTATCTTCCTTGACCTGCTTCTTAAGCGTTTTCTCTTCATTCAGCAGCGCATTGACTTTACGCAGGATGGCAAGGGTTTCCGGTTCGGCATCCCTCGATTTAATCGTTTTTGTGACCTCCTTGGGAACAAAAGCATCCTTGGCATCATTAACGAAATCCTTGTCTTTATCCTCTTCTGCCAGTTCGTCCAGAAGCGACTCATATTCAGTTGCTATTTCATTCAAGCGTGCCTCCTTATCGCGGAGAGAAGCAAGCGAATCAGCCAGCAAAGACTCCTGAACAAGCGCAAAAGGAATAACGTGACCGACCCAGCCATCCTGAACTTCCTGGTCTTTGCCGTCTTTCTTCTTGATAACCATGTTGGGGTCAACCTGCTTAACGGCAGCAAATCCCTCTGTCCGGAGGATTTCGAGGTCCACGGCTATTTTCTTCCAGATATCGTCCAAAAGCTGGTAGGCTGCGTATTTATCCAGCAGCGGAATGCCGCTGAGGCGGGAGAAGATATTATCGCTGAGGATGGCTTCCTGCTTGGTTGGATTCAGCGATTGCATGCCGTCCAGCAATTCTGAGGAGAGATAGGTTTCAAAATCAGCGAAAGCAGTTCCGTAATTTTCGGTAAATGCAACAACATCAGGGTGCGAGAACACCGACTCTTTGATATCCGAAACATGGGGCTGGCAGTATGCCCGGTTAACAGGAGTGAATAAATCGTCTTTCAAGTTCGGGAAAGCAGCCCAATACTCATGGAGGTCAGCAAGCTCTGTTTCGGGTATACCGCCAAACATAGACGCATAAATATCCCAGCTCTCAGCCTTTTCGGAAGAGTCAACATATCGCGGGATATTGAGGTTGTATTCATTGGCGCGGATTTCATCGCGGCTCACCACACGGGAGAACTTTCCAACATCGGAGCGGGAAGTTACAACGTCAACAATCTTCTTGATATCGCATGCCCGCAAGACATTGTTCTTACCAACCTTGGCAAAGCCCTTGGAGGCATCCACAATCAGCACATCGGTACGCTCTCGTTTCTGCTTCAGCACCATAATAATGGTCGGAATGCCCGTGCCAAAGAAAATGTTGGCGGGGAGCCCGATAATGGCATCAATGTGGTTGTTCTCAATGAGATTCTTACGGATAGTACCCTCTTCACCGCCACGGAACAGTACACCGTGCGGGAGCACAATGGTCATGATACCATCGTTCTTTAAGTGGTACAGATCATGCAGCAGGAAAGCATAGTCAGCCTTGCCCTTAGGGGCGAGGCCGAAGCGGGAATATCGCGGGTCTGCATCCTTATCGGCAGGGTTCCATGCCTGAGAATAGGGAGGGTTGGAAACAACGGCATCCACATAGAGCGGGTCGTAGGTGTTCAACGGGTCGTTTTCATCGAAGTACGGCCAGTCTTCTTCGAGAGTATCGCCATTGCGGGTAACGATATTATCCGGCAGGATGCCGCGCATGACGAGGTTCATACGCGTCAGGTTGTAGGTATTCTCCTTGAGTTCTTGGGCGTAGTATTTAATGTTATCATCGCCTGCCATGTAGCGAGCCACACATTTGCCGATGTTGATAAGCAAAGAGCCGGAACCGCTGGTTGGGTCGTAAATCTTAATCTCGGTTCGGTCTTTGAGGTGGTCTGCCACAATTTCGGACATCAGCAAGGACACCTCATGCGGAGTATAGAACTCACCCGCTTTCTTACCGGCATTAGCCGCAAAGTTACTAATCAGGTATTCGTAGATGAACCCCAAAACATCGTAGTCCAGCCTGCCGTCCATCGGGATGTCTTTGATGAGGTACAGGAGATCGCGAATGGCTTTGGTGCGAGCGCCGGAAGATTCTCCCAGCTTGGAAAGCCCGGTTTCCAAGGTAGCAAACACCTTGTCAAAGACCTTCTTGTGGGTGGGATTGATAAGACGGCTGAATGCAGAAAGTGCATCCGTCACATTTGAGGCGTTGAAATCGTTACCCTTAGCAATCCATGTGGAAAAGAGGTTCTCATACGAGATGAAGTAGCCGATGTTCCGGCGGATATAATCAACGGTGTCGGAGTCATCTTCGTTGACGGCGAGCAGATCTTCCTCCGCCCACCCATTTTCCTTGAGATACTTTGTTTCTTTGTCGGAAAGAAATTTGTAGAAAATGAAGCCGAGAATATAGTCTTTATACTCGTTGGCCTCGATTTTGGAACGCATCTTGTTTGCGGACTCCCAGATTTTGGACGCAAGCTGTAACTTATTCATGTGAGAAAAGTAAGAATGTTCGGGATTTTCGAACAATGGTATTGTGTATAAAATCCGGGCGTAGTTTATCATAAAAGATAATCTTCAAGCAAATAAAAATGCTAAGCTGCCCTACTTTTACCCATTGGGTACCCGGGGACATCAAAAAAACGCAAAATTGCGTAATGGCCTGCATTTAGCCTTGAAATGCACGGCATTTTCGCTAAAATACTCCCGGATGGGTGTGGCAAACACACCAAACAATTCTCCTAAACACAACAACATTAGAATTAGACATTATGGCTAAGCTCACTGTACGCGATTTGGATGTCGCCGGTAAGGAAGTGCTGATGCGCGTTGATTTCAACGTGCCCATGAAAGATGGTGCAATTACGAACGATGCTCGCATCGTGGCTGCTCTGCCCACCATCAAGTACCTGCTGGACAATGGCGCCCGCCTTGTTCTCTGCTCCCATCTGGGGCGCCCCGAGGGGACCGGTTATCAGGCAGAATTCTCCCTGAAGGCCGCAGCCGAATGCCTGAGCCAGCACCTTGGCAAGCCGGTGGCCTTTGTGCCGGAGACGATTGGGGAAGCTGCCACGGCTGCCCGCAAGGCTCTGAAGGATGGCGATGTACTCCTGCTGGACAATGTGCGTTTCGATAAGAAGGAGAAGAAGAATGACCCCGAGTTTGCTAAGGCTCTGCTGGGTGATGCTACTCTGTATGTGAATGATGCTTTCGGTTCCGCCCACCGCGCCCACGCCTCCACGGAGGGAGTGACGCACTTTGCAGAGAAGTCCGCCATGGGCTTCCTCATCGAGCGCGAGTTGGAGTATCTCGAGGGTAAGCTGAATGCTCCGGAGCAGCCTTTCGTGGTCATTATGGGCGGTGCTAAGGTTTCCGATAAGATTCAGGTGCTTTCCAAGCTCATGGAGAAGAGCCAGACCTTCATCATCGGCGGTGCTATGGCCAACACCTTTCTGGCTGCACAGGGACACGATGTGGGCAATTCCAAGATTGAGGCCGATAAGCTGGATTTGGCCAATGAGATTCTTGCCACGGCTAAGGCTAAGGGGGTGAAGTTCGTGCTGCCCGCAGATACGCGCTACTCCTTCAAGTTCGAGGAAGGAGCCGAGACTTTCTGCACGACTCCTTGGGCTGAGGGTGGTTCCGTACCCGCCGAGGGCATGGGTATCGATATTGGCGATAAGGCTATTGAGGAGTTCTGCAGCATCCTGAAGGGTGCCAAGACTGTGCTTTGGAACGGGCCGCTGGGCGTGTTCGAGCTGGATTCCTTCTCTGCCGGCACGAAGGCTATTGCAGAGTGCCTTGCCGAATGCGGTTGCACGTCCATTGTGGGCGGTGGCGATTCCGTAACGGCTGCTAAGAAGTTCAAGGTGGCGGATAAGCTCTCCTTCTGCTCCACGGGTGGCGGTGCCTCTCTGGAGCTGTTGGAAGGCAAGATTCTGCCCGGCATCGGTTCTCTTTCCGAGAAGTAAGATTTCATCGCCATTCCGGCGAGATAAACATCGGCACCCGGGAATTCCCTCGGGTGCCGATTTATTTTGCGGGGCTCCCCTTCCCCTGCGGAGAAGCGGGACTCAAGGCTGCAAGTGAAAATCCACCCGGAGGATGGCGGTATTTTCATGCACGCTATATGCGCCCTGCACATCCTTGAGTGTCCCTTTCAGGGTACGCCAAAAAGCGGCATAGCCAGAGTTTTGCTGTGAGGTAGGCTCGGAGGCTTGCATGAAGCTCTCCGCCAAAAGCCCCGGATTCACACGAAATACGATTCCCGGGATGGCGGGTGCCGGCGATGGCTGCACAAGGCGGGCATTAAATGCCGCATCCGAACCCACCGCCACCGCAGCATCCGCCACTGTGACAAGAGGAGCCCCCACACCTTCTCCAAGGGTGTATACAGAGATGCCATCCGGACCGGAGGTCTTGCCATGGATTTTCATTTCTGCGCGCCGGCACAGCTCCTGAAAAGACGCCTCAAAGGCGGCTTTATCCGCCACAGGGAATACCAACGCTTCCGGGATGGACTCGCCATGCCGAGCCCAGACCAAGGACGCGCTTTTACCTATGGTGCCGTACATGTGATTCAAAGCCGATAAAACACCTTTTACCTTACCCCATTCCGTGCGGCAGGCTGCGGCATCCTCGGGCGTTTCCCTTTGTGCGGCAACACCTTCGACCACGGCATCAAATGGCTCAAGCAGTTCTTCCAGCGTGGGTAAGTTATCATTGGACATCGTCGGCACGCCCATGTAGAGCATAGAATCCGGTGCGGCGAAATAAGACCAGCAAGGCAGCGGAGCCGCCTCCATTCGCAAACCGAGAGCATCTGTTTCACTCAGGAGCTGCACGGTATCCCCCTTACGCAGCACGAAGCACCATTCCGGCTGCTCTACGGGCGGCAGCATTTTTCCCAGCATTTCCTGCAAGCGGGAGATGGCATCCGCGGCTTGGAGCAGCGGTTCCGCCGGGGATGCCCCCTCTGCGGAACTGCGGAAAGTTCCCTTCATGTATTCCGCCAAAATCCGGCAACATTCCAGAAATGAATGGCGCTGTATTCCCATGAGGGCTGCGGAGCTACGAGCCGCCACATACACGCGCTTCTCTGCATAAGCGTCCAAGCGCGCGGCCACGGGAGATGCCAGCACGGAAGCAGAAGCATCCACCGGGATGGAAAGCTCCTCCGGATGGCTGCATAAAGCCACCACCAGTTTAGTACCCACCGCTTTTACCAGAAAATACACCCGCGCATCCTGAAGGTTTTTCCGCAGGCGGGCTTCCTCTTCCGGGGGAAGTTCCAAATCCTCCAAAGAAAGACGATTAGCATGCAGCACAAACCCGCGCCACGAATCCTTCAATACCAGCTCAAGAGGCGATGCCGGCTCCAAGGGCACCATAAATGGGAAGCCGGAAAGCTGGTGCATTAACAACTCCGAACCGGCTTTTCCACTAAGCACCAAATACACGGGTGCCAAATGGAAGTTTTCCGTGCTTTCCAGCATTTTTTGCATAATCTCCTGATTGAGCTTTCTTTGCTGCCCAACCATTTTGCGCTGCATCACGGGCGAGGCCTGTACCGCCCACGCATTTTGCAAGGAAGCCACGGTCTCCGCCCCGCGAATGCAGGAACCCAGCATACTTAAACGCTGCAAATCCTCCGTAGCGCCGGGGGAGGTTCCCATTGCAACGGAATCGAAAAGACCGGCGTAAGTCAACATTTCCCCTGCGCCTCCGGCCTTTACCAGTAGCGGGAGCAACCAATCCTCCACATGGGACAAGACAAAAAAAGAATCCGTATTCTCCGGCAGGGCTGCCAGTGCGGAATAATCTGCAGCGCGCCGAGCCGGGGACTGCCCCTCCGTTGCCTGAGCGGGAGCGGCTAAAAGCGCCTGCACCCCGGCGGGAAGTTCCTGCTGAGCCATACTGGGCACAGCTAACAATGCTGCGCCAAGAATCGTGAGAAAGCCTTTCTTCATACGCTATGTATTTTATTCTTTTTGTGTATTGAAAGGCAAGACCAAATGCATCAACAAATTACTTTTTCTGTCAAAGCACTGAGTTTGCTTAAATGAAAATCCTCGGCCTATATCATTGGCTCGCAGCTCTCCGTAAGAACGAGAGAAAGTTGCTTTTCCCTCCGGCTCCGGCAGGAAAATCCGTTTTCCTAAACCTCGCCTTTATACTCAATCCGGCGTCTTGTTAAGATTTTTCCGGTATCGCATTCAATTTGAGAACTCACATGGCAAAAATCTGCCCGCATACATGCTTGACGCGCGAGAGAAAAGGGAGTAAAATGCCGCCGCATGAATGCCGAATCTATCAAATGTACGCCACTGTGCGATAAGCATGTGGCTCTTGGAGCCAAGATGGTGCCCTTTGCCGGGTGGAATATGCCGGTGCAATACACGGGTATCATAGATGAACACAACACGGTTCGCACTGCCTGCGGCGTGTTCGATATTTCCCACATGGGGCAGTTTCTGGTAAACGGAGCCGGTTCCACGGAGTGGCTCAATTCTATGTTTACCAACAATCTCAACAAGTTGGTAGATGGCATGGGGCAGTACTCTATGATGTTGAATGAGAAAGGCGGCGTGATTGATGATTTGATTATCTACCGCCTCGGGGAGGATG
Organism: uncultured Akkermansia sp.; assembly: GCA_964435145.1. Taxonomy (GTDB): domain Bacteria; phylum Verrucomicrobiota; class Verrucomicrobiia; order Verrucomicrobiales; family Akkermansiaceae; genus Akkermansia. The sequence goes on along the minus strand of CAYSYD010000014.1, from coordinate 16,809 downwards.
ATTATTTCGTGGTGGTGAATGCCTCCATGATTGATGAGGATTACGCTTGGCTCTCCGCGCATAAGCCGGAGGGTATCAATTTGGTGAACAAGAGTGCAGATTATGTAGGTTTGGCTGTTCAGGGTCCTGCATGTGAGGAGGTGTTTGCCAAGATTTGCCCCGGAGTGGAGCTGCCGGTGCGCAATGGTATTCTGATGTTCAATGCCGATGGCGATAATGTGGTGGTTTGCCGCACGGGTTACACCGGCGAAAACGGTTACGAGTTTTTCTGCCCCGCCGCCAAGGGTGTGCAGTGGTTCGAGAAGGTAATGGAAAATGGCGCGAAGCCCTGCGGGCTCGGCGCTCGCGATAGCTTGCGCCTGGAAATGTGCTATTCTCTGAATGGCTCCGATCTTTCCCCGGAAAAAACCCCGCTGGAAGCAGGGCTTTCCTGGTGCTGCGATTTGAGCAAGGACTTTATCGGCGTGGAGGTGCTGCGCCAGCAGAAGGCAGAAGGGCGCCCCACGGCTTTGGTGGCGATTGAGTACACGGGCAAAGGAGCCCCGCCCCGCCATGGTTACGAGGTACAGCTGCCGGATGGTACGCCCTTGGGCGAACTGTGCAGCGGTGTGCTTTCTCCCAGCTTGGGCAAGGGCATTGGCATGGCTTATGTGCCCACAGCTCTCGGCAAGGTCGGCACGGAGGTCAACATCATTGTCCGCAACAAGGCCATTCCCGCCATTATCGTAAAAAAACCCTTCCTTAAGAAGTAATTCTTTCTATTCACACCTATACCCCAACCTATAACAATGAGCAAAAACCCCGCAGATTATAAGTATTCTCAGGAGCATGAGTGGATTAGCCCCGCCGTGGACGGTGTGGTAACCCTCGGCATCACCGATCATGCCCAGAGCGAACTGGGCGATGTGGTCTATGTGGATCTTCCCGTGGTGGGCGATTCCTTCGCTAAGGAGGATAGCATTGCCGTGGTGGAGTCCGTGAAGGCGGCCTCCGATGTGTACACGCCCGTATCCGGCGAAGTAATCGAGGTGAACGAGCAACTGGACTCCGAACCCGGCACCGTGAACACCGATGCTACCGGCAATGGCTGGATTTGCAAGATTCGCCTGAGCGACCCCTCCGAGCTGGATGAGCTGATGGACGCCGCTGCTTACGAGGATTTCTGCAAGTAATCTTCCGGCGGCCGCATCCCCGGCATATGGGGGATGCGGCCGTTTTTTTCATATACCCCCTTTTTCTACTAAATCATGCTTACCGCACAAACCGCTTTTGCCCCCCGCCATATGGGTTCCACCGGGGCAGATGTGCAGGAAATGCTCCGCACCATCGGCTTTTCCTCTCTGGAGGAGATGACGAATGCCATTGTACCCGAGGATATCCGCCTGAAGGCACCGCTGGATTTGCCCGCCCCCATGGCAGAGCAGGAAGCTCTGGATGCCCTCCGCCAAATTCTTTCCGCTAATAAGCCCGCACACAGCCTCATTGGGCAGGGATACTACGGCACTTACATGCCCGCCGTTATCCAGCGCAATGTGTACGAGAATCCGGGTTGGTACACGGCTTACACCCCTTACCAGCCGGAAATTGCCCAAGGGCGTTTGGAGATGCTCATGAATTTCCAGACGATGATTGCCGGGCTGACGGGACTGCCTGTGGCAAATGCCTCCATGCTGGATGAGGGCACGGCTGCCGCAGAGGCCGTGCATCTTTGCATTACGGAGAAGCGTAAGAGCGATACGTTCTTCGTGGCAGATTCCTGCTTCCCGCAGACGATTGATGTGATTCGCACACGCTGTGAGACTACGGGCACAAAACTCATCGTCGGAGATTGGCAGAGTTTCGACCCCGCTTCCGTGGCCGGGTTGGCGGGCGTGCTTGTGCAATACCCGGACAAGGCCGGCACCGTGCAGGACTATGCCGATTTCTTTGCCAAATGCCATGCGGCTAAGGTGCTTTGCTGCGTAGCCGCAGACCTGATGGCTCTTACCGTACTGAAGGAACCGGGAGCTTTTGGCGCCGATGTGTGCATCGGCACCACGCAGCGTTTCGGTATTCCCATGGGGTACGGTGGTCCTGCTGCTGCTTACATGGCATGCTCCGATGCGCTGAAACGCAAGCTCCCCGGGCGCTACATCGGCCTTTCCGTGGATAAGGATGGCAAACCTGCCTACCGCCTGGCACTCCAGACTCGCGAGCAGCACATCCGCCGCGAGAAGGCCACCTCCAACATCTGCACGGCACAGGTGCTTACCGCCCTGCTCTGCACGTTCTATGCCATGTACCAAGGCCCGGAGGGGCTCCGCAACGTGGCACTGACGGCGCACCGCTTAGCTGCCGGATTTGCCGCTGCCGCCACCAAGGCCGGCTATGCACTGGCAGAGTCCAGCAATTTCTTTGATACCGTAACCGTACTTGCTCCCGGCAAGGCAGATTCTCTGGTAGCAGCGGCTCTTCAGGCCGGGTACAACATCTTCCGCGCCGGGGAGGATGCTATCTCCGTTTCCTTTGATGAGACAACAACCGGTGCGGATTTGAGTACCCTCTGCGCCGCTTTGGGCATGGAATACACGGAGGAGATGCTCCCCGCCACGCCTGTTTGGAATGCAGCAGCCGGGCGCACCGGCGCTTTCTGCGCGGAAAAGTGCTTTAACGCCTTCCACTCCGAGACGGAAATGATGCGCTACATCCACCGTTTGGAAAGCAAGGATTTGGCACTCAACGAGGCGATGATTCCTCTGGGCTCCTGCACAATGAAGGCTAACTGCGCCGCCATTATGATGCCCATCACCTGGCCGGAGGTGGCCACGCTACACCCCCTTGCCCCGGCGGACCAGTGCCAAGGCATGCGCGCCATGCTGGAACAGCTTAAACAATGGCTGGCCACGGTAACCGGATTCCATGGTGTTTCCTTGCAGCCCAATTCCGGCGCTGCCGGTGAGTTCGCCGGGCTTCTTACCATCCACCGCTACCAAGTGGCTAAGGGCGAGGGACACCGCAATGTTTGCCTTATCCCCAATTCCGCCCATGGCACGAACCCCGCTTCCGCCGCCATGGCCGGCTTTACGGTTGTTCCCGTTAAATGCGATGATAAGGGCAACATCGATGCCGCAGATTTGCAGCTCCAGGCCGAAAAGCACCGCGACAATCTTGCCGCCCTTATGGTTACCTACCCCTCTACCCATGGTGTGTACGAGAGTGGTGTGGCAGAGCTTTGCCGCATTGTGCATGCTAATGGTGGGCAGGTTTACATGGATGGTGCTAATATGAATGCCCAGATTGGTCTTACCAATCCCGGCACCATTGGCGCGGATGTGTGCCACCTCAATCTGCACAAGTCCTTCGCCATGCCGCACGGCGGCGGTGGTCCCGGCGTGGGTCCCATTTGCTGCGCAGAGCATCTTACGCCCTACCTGCCCGGCCATATTGTAAATGGCGAGGCACAAAGCCAAAGTGCTGTTTCCTCCGCAGAGTACGGCAGCGCCGCCATCTGCCCCATCACTTGGATGTGGTTGGCAATGATGGGGCACGAGGGGCTCAAACTCTCTGCCCAAATGGCCATCCTGAATGCCAACTATGTGGCCAAGCGTCTGGAGCCCTACTTCCCCACCCTGTACAGCGGTGCCAATGGGCTTGTGGCTCACGAGTGCATTCTGGATACCACTATCATGCTGGGCAAGAGCCACCTCTCCGTGGACGATATGGCTAAGCGACTGATGGACTACGGCTTCCACGCCCCGACCATGAGCTTCCCGGTGCATGACACCCTCATGGTGGAACCCACGGAATCCGAAAGCAAATACGAGCTGGATCGCTTTGTGGAGGCTATGATTGGCATCCATACCGAGATGACAGCCGTGGCAGAAGGCAAGGTACCTGCGGATGACAACGTAATGGTGAATGCCCCGCACACGGCGCTGGCCGTTACAGCGAACGAGTGGGAACACGCTTACACCCGCCGCGAGGCAGCCTACCCGGCTCCCGGCCAGCTGCTGCACAAGTTCTGGCCCGGCTGCTCCCGTGTGGATAATACCTACGGTGACCGCAATTTCTGCTGCACCTGCGATACGCTCCTCACGGAGGAGAGAGCTCAGTAAAGAAAGCCGCCCGAAGAATAGACTTCGCCCCACGCAGGTTCTGCCTGCGTGGGGGTTTTTGTGGTCTTTATGACTCCGCAAAACCTTGTTCCGCCCGGTAGAAGATGCTAGACTAACGCCATGTCCGACAAAGAACAAATGCTTAAAATGATGTCTTACCTCATCGGGTACCGCGTAGGCAGCCAGGTAATGCCGCAAATGCTGCCCGGTCTTAGCCCGGAGGATGTGGTGGCAGAAATGCTCGGCAAAGGCTTTTCCGATGGGCTCGCCGGGGATATGGATATGAGTCTCATCTCCCCCGAGGTGGACCGCTACCAGCAGGAATTCATCGCGATGCTCCAAGAGCGCGGCAATGCCAAAGCCAAAGCGAATCTGGAGCTTGGCCAAAAATACATGGAAGAAAACGGCAAGCGCCCGGAGGTGACCACCACAGCCAGCGGCTTGCAATACGAAGTGCTTACAGCAGGCGGAAGTGAGAAGTATAACGAAGCCCTCCACGGCGATGCGCCCACTGCGGAGGTGATGTACAAAGGTACGCTGGTGGATGGTACGGTGTTCGACCAGAGCAAAGCACCGGTCAAGTTTAACATTCGCCAAGTGATTCCCGGCTTCACGGAGGCCCTGAAGCTGATGCCCGTGGGAGCCAAATGGCGTGTCACCATCCCCGCCAATCTGGCCTATGGGGCGAATGGGCCCGGCAGTATCGGACCGAACAGCACCCTCATTTTTGAAATGGAGCTGCTGGGACTCAGCAAATAATCAGCTTCCACCGCCATGGCCTGTAACTACAACTCGCGCAAGGCAATCATTATCCGCAGTCTTGTTTTCCTGCTTTTGGGAGTGGTTCTCCTGCTCGTGGGGATGACTCAGGAGCCCGGCAGCACTGCCCGTAAAGGGCACATGTTCATCGCGGTATTCGATTTCCTGTATGCCGGGTTCATCTCCCGGCCGTTGTGGTGGAAACGCAAATAAGCTCCGCAGCACACCCACGTTCGCACCCGCCCGGAATGCTCTGCGGCGGGTGTTTTTATTGCTCCGGCTCAGCCTGCGGACGCGGTGCATTCACCCCGCCGATAAGAAGAACCATTTCCCCCTTGGGCGGGCGCGCCGTAAATTCCGCCAGCAGTTCCGCCGCTGTGCCGCAGTGGTATGTTTCGAACACCTTAGTAAGCTCCCGCGCCACACAAATGGGCACCTGCGCATCCAACGCAGCCAGTGCTGCCACCGTTTTGACGATTCGGAAGGGAGACTCGTAAAAAATACTCGTGTGCGAGGCCTGAAGTGCCGCCTGAAGCACGGCTCCCTTGCGCCCGGATTTGACCGGCAAGAAGCCGCCGAAGAAGAATGCATCGCTCGGCAAGCCGGAACCCACCAAAGCCGTTACCACGGCAGAAGGGCCGGGAAGCACCGTGAAGGGTACTTGCCGGGCTTTCAGCTCCTGAATGAGACGGTACCCGGGGTCACTCACGCCGGGCATACCGGCATCCGTCACCACAGCAAACTTTTCCCCGGCCAAGGCACGGGAAGCCACCTCCGGAGCCCTCTGCCCCTCGTTATGTTCATGCAAGCTCAGCAAAGGCTTGCGAATACCATAGTGAGAAAGCAGCATCCCCGTATTCCGCGTATCCTCGCAGCAAATACAGTCCACGGATTCAAGTACGGCCAATGCCCGCCGGGTAATATCCTCCCGGTTACCTATGGGCAAGCCTACAAAACTTACCGGATACTCAATCATGGAGTGGTTAGCGTCAGTACAATATCATCCGCAGCTTGGCGGGCAGCATAGGAAAGCGCACTCTCGATAGCGGTCTGCACATTTCCCACTTGGTTGAAGTAACTGCCGGAGCCTTGAGCCGTAGCCTGCCACAGGGTTTCACCCGTATGGCGGTTAATCACCTTATAGCGCACCCGAACGGTAAGCTCAATTTCCGTACTCAGGTAAGAATCCTCCGGATCCGTACGCAAGGAATTACGACTAATGGAAGCCACCTCTCCCGTTACGACAAAATCGGCAGATGAAGCCGGTGCCATGCGATATGTACCATCGCGCTGCATGGCATCTGCCACAGCATTGGTTACCTGCATGGCCACGCCCGGCTGGGTAGTATAATTCCCGAACATCCGGACGCAGAAGGTCTCTAACTTCTCCATGCGCTCGGGTTTCAAGCCACCAAGATGATACCCACAGGAGCTAAGCAGCAGCCCCACCGCCAAAGTAATACAGGAGAGAAGCCTTTTCATCGTAAGTATGGATGTATGTGTTGCAACATTAGGATTGCCGAGCCGCAGCCTCGCGAGCCTTTGCGAGAAGCGATTCCGCTTCGGCAGCAGCCTCGGGATTCACCTTCTTTTGGCGAATTACGCTTTCGAAACAGAAAATGGCCGAGGTATATTCCCGGGAGCGCTCCAAATAATAACGCCCCACTTCCAATTCCTGCTGCACCAGCAGGCGTTTCATATTGGAAGCCTCCGCCAAAGCCTTACCGGCATCCTTATGGTTCGGGAAACGCAGGGTAAACTCCTCGTACGCCTCGCGGGCATTGCTCAGGTTCACCAAATTTTGGTCTCCGCGGGTATGGCTGCCGGCCCAAAGCTGGGCTACCATCAGCTGGGCATCCGGGGCATACTTGCTATCCGGGTACTTTTCCACCAGCTTGCTGTACTCCGAGCGGGCATCCTCGTAACGTTCCAAATCGACCAAGTATTTACCCAAAATAGAGGAGGCCGTAGCAGCCATATCATTATACGGAGCCTTGGTCACAATCTCACGCAGCCAACTAATGACCACGCCGGATTCCATCTCCGTTTCCCAAGCACCCCACAGTACAGGCACCTTCATCTTTCCCTCTGCGGCATCCATAGCCATTGCCAGCTGGCGGTTCAGGGCATCCGTGTACAAAGGACTCTGCGGGTAACGGTCTATCAACTTGGTATACTCCTTAAACGCATCCCGGTATTCCTGCCGGGCTTCGTACGCCTTGCCCAAGAGGAAACGCCCCTCTGCCGCGTTGGGAGCCAATTCATGATTCAACACCAGCTTTTTCAGAGTACGAATCTCCTTGCGAGTACTTCCTTCCGCATGGTAGCCCTTTGCCTCCGCCATGAGAGTATTAGCTACCGGGTCCACAGCTTTCACGCTCCCTACGCCGGGAGGTCCATCGTACGAATCGCACATGGAAAGCAGCAGTGCCGATGCGGCAAATAAACGCAGAAAAACACTCTTTCTCATACCCCGCTAAGCATACCACGTTTCCCCCGGGCATGGCAAGAGCAAAAGGTGCTGCAATGTGTCTTATAACACTAACAAGAGCGCACCAAAGTCTCCCGCAAAGAATGGAGGGAAGCCTCTCGCCATGCCGCACGGGAAAAATCGCTCTGTTCCGTCATCCTATTCGGGATAGCCACACACGGGATGCCGGCATTCCATGCCGCTAAGGTACCATTTTCCGAATCTTCCACCACAAGGCAATCCTCCGCAGAAAGCCCCAGACAGAGCTGAGCCGCCCGAAACAAATCCGGAGCAGGCTTCACCGGGTATCCATCAGTACGGGTAAACACCCCGCGAAAGCGGGATTCTATCCCCAACTTTTCCAGCCAGCCGGCTACCCAATGGCGGGATGAGGAGGAGGCTACCGCCATGCCAATTCCCTGCCCGGCAGCCCATTCCAGTAATTCCAAGCCCCCGGGCATAAGCCCTTCCCGCTGCAGCTCCGCCTCCAGCCATGCCTGCCGCTGCGCCGTTTCCGCCGCCCAGTCATAGTGTTTTCCCGTAAGGCACTCCAACTGGGCAGCGGGGTCCCAATGGGAATACCCTGCCCCCAGACACGGAGCATAAGTGGCAATGGAAATCTCCTGTCCTTCCCGGGCATAGAGCTGCACCCAAGATTGGTAAATAACCCACTCGGTGTCCACCAGAACACCATCGAAATCAAAGATAATCCCCTGAGGCCGTCTCATTCCTCTCCGCGCATATGTGCTTGAAGCCACTCTTTGAAGGAGCGATGAGCCAAATTAACCCGGAACAGGTAAATGGCGATGAATAAATACCCGAAATTAGGAATCCATGCACTTATCCAGGCCTGAATTAACCCGGATTCACCCAATGCCGGGAATACGCGATAGAAGAAAAGCATGAGTGCCGCCAGCAGCACCGCAATACCTATCCCCTTCATCGTTCCTCGGCGCTGGAATGTGACGGAGCTGGGAATCGCCATAAGCACTAATACCATGCAGGTAAAAATGCGTGCAATGCGCACATGCCACTCCGTGCGTTTTTTCCAGCGGTCCTCCCGGGAACCGGCACCGGAGGCAATAAACTCGTACAGTGCAGCCGTGCCGATGGCATCAATGCGGTTGCTCTGGCTGGGACTGATAATTTGGTAGGGTTTCTCTTCGAAATCGAGGGTAATACTTTCCTCGTACGTATCATCCGTGGGGTATTCTCCGGCCTCTGCCAAATGTCGGGTATATACCCGATGCAGCGTCCACGTGGCATCTGCCTTATTCCATGTGGCAGAGGCAGCCGTATACTGCTTCACCAGCTTACCACGGCGCTCCGAGTCAAACTGCTCGATGATGAGATCCCGCATCGGTTCTCCCGGATTGTCTATAAAAGGAGGTTTCTCCACACGCCAAATACGGGAGGTGGCATCGCTGCGGTAGACCAGAGGCTTGGCAGAACCATCCGCCTGCCGGCTGGATTTTAGGATAATCTGGCGGTACAAGGAACCGCTGGGAGCCCAGTGAAAACCAAAGATTCCATATGCCACGGCAGCTAGGGCGGAGAAGATGAATATAGGGCGGCATATCCGCAGCAAAGAACGCCCGGATTGCAGCATACCCGTCAGCTCGCAAGTGCCGGAAAGTTTGCTGAGGCACCAGAGGGTGCCCATCATCAGCGTATAAGGCAATATCTGGTACAGGAACGTGGGCAGCTGGGTACCATAGAACTTGAGAGCCTCCAGCACCGGGGAATCAAAACGGGAGCGGAAACGCTCCATATTGTCCGTAAAATCCGCCAGTATGTAGATGAGGAGTAAAATCATCGTACACATGAGGAAATAGGTCAGGAAATTCCGGCTCATGTAGCGGTCCATGGTGTTCATGCAGGCATACATTAACGCCCCGATGAATGGCAAATAGCACAGCAAGCCTAAAAAGACAGGACGGCACATCTGCTCCACCGGGTAACTTTCCGGCATGCCGGGCACTTCCCAGCGCATCTGCTCCAGCTCTCCCGGCACCAAATACCACGCCAGTAAGGAGCCTAAGGCCAGACAAATGACTGCAGGTAATAAATTCCTAAAAAATCCCATACTTGTTTAATTCTGAATGCTCACATTCCCTTTTCCAAACGCTCTGCCAGATACTCCGGCAAGCCCACAGATAAAATGGCCTGCTGGGCACCTGTCACATCGTACTCCACGCGCTTAAAAAGCACCGTCTGGGCGTCCGAATCGTATATGGCATAACATGCCCGGGGGTCCCCATCTCTCGGTTGGCCCACGGAACCCACGTTGATAAAATGCTTTACGGAGGGCGTGAGCGGCACCTCCACCACGCCATTCTCACTCAGCCCCTCCAACAGGTAGGAATAATCCACCGCCCGATAACCATCCCACACAAACACCTTGGGCGCATGCGTGTGCCCATGGAAACAGAGCATGGAAAACTGTTTCTGGAAGCTGCCCGTGGCATCGTTCGCATTAAAAATATAATTCCAAGCCTTTGGCTGGTCCAGCCCGGAATGTACCATTGTAAACTGGGAACGCACAATGCGCTGGTACTGCAAGCGGGAAAGCCACGTCAAATCCTCATCCGAAAGCTGGGCTCGCGTCCACTCCATCGCTTGGCGAGCCACAGGATTCATACGAGTATAATGCTCCTCGTGCAGAACTTCCTCATCGTGGTTTCCCTTTACCACGGGACAATTCAAACTGCGGATATAATCCAAGCATTCTCGGGGATACGCATTATAGCCCACTACATCCCCCAAGCACACAATATCGGTACAATGCTCCGCCTGCACATCCTCAATCACAGCGCTGAGGGCGTGCAGATTGGCATGAATATCACTAATAACCGCTGTTCTCGGCATAAATTACCTTCTTGGTATAGCACATCTTTCCCTGCGGAGCAAGAAATAAACGCTTAATCTAGTTCCGCAGAGCAAAGAAATCTTTAGCAGCCGCATATACGCAGTCTGCCGCACCATGAATATCCAGATGTGTGGAAGGCAAGGCTAAGTTAGCCGTTTCTGCGTACAAAGGGCGCCGCTCCGCCTCCAAACGCTCCAACACCTCCTGCCAATCCGGGCGATTGAGCAGCGGGCGAGTCGTACTGCGTGCCAAGCGAGCAAGCAATGAGGGCACCTCCACATCCAGCCACACCGTAAATCCCAGACGATGCAGCAACTTGCGATTCTCCGCCCGCACCACAATCCCGCCACCGGTAGAAATAATAGCCGGAGTAGGATGCTGCTTCAGGTAGCGAAGCAATGCCGTCTCCATCGAGCGGAAGTGAGCCTCCCCGAAACTCTGAAAAATATCCGCGATACTCCGGCCGCTATGCTCCTCAATAATGGCATCCGTATCCAGCAACGGCATACCGGTAAGCACACTCAGAGCCTTTCCCACCGTCGTTTTTCCGCAGCCCATAAGGCCTATCAGAATGATAGGATGCCCATAAGTTTCCAATCGTTCAGGTGCTTGCATAACGAAAATAATTCAAGGCATCAGCATTCCTCCTCCGAGTATAGGATAAGCTCCCCCCGGAAAACCACCAGTACATTCCCCGTCAACGTCACATCTCCCGAAGAGCCGTCAGGCTGCCGCTCATAAGCCAAATGAAGAGGCTCCCCACTGGAAAGCTCCAAAGAAATGGGCGAGCCATTCCCCGCATATTCCGGCAGCGTAGGCGCACCACCAAGCAGCATACTCATATGCTCCCCCAGCGGTGCGGGGCACAATACGGACACACTATCATCCTCATTCAAGCATCCCACCGGCACCACTTCCCCTATTTCGAAAGGAATCTGCGGGAGTTCCCCCTCCAACAGCAAATCCGCAAAAGCCGCGAAGCTGAGAGCCGCACTGCCACACACAGGCACCTCCTCCCCGGCGGAATTGTACAAACGCATCCGCAAAACCCCGGCGGCACATGGCTGCTCTGCCACAATCAAACCATCTGCCCCCACACCAAAACGCCGGTTGCAAATATCGGCAATGTTATCGTGAGTCAGTACCGCGTTCAAAGAAAAATCGCGGTTATCCACCATCACGAAATCATTTCCCGCACCCGTCATCTTGTAGAAAGGCAGCATCATAGCACCGCCATTTTACCAAAGATACACACACAGGGAAAGCCCAAACTCGGCAATTCAGCCTCAGAAACGAAAGTCCACCCCCGCAGCCACATAGAACCCCGGGTGGAAATGGTGTCCCTCCACACGCTCATTATCGCGAGTAAAGCGGCAATAATCCAATGTTGTAGCCACAGTACTCCCCAACTCCGCCATCAGAATACGCTTCGTCTGCCCCGGGCGGGAAAAATCGTACTTCAGAGCCACACCCATCGCAAGCGTACGGATACGCATCAAACGCTCCCCTCCCTCCGTATGCACGGACCAATAGCCCCCCATACCACTTGCAAACACACCGGCACTGAGCCCCTCCACCCCCATCTGCCGCATCACTCGCAAATCATACCCCACCCAATTCACCTCCCAATCCTCCGCCAACTTCCAATGGACACTAAAAGCAGGGATAATTCCATACTGCATCAAACGCGGAGAAAACGCCGCCCCCACAGAATAGCTCAACGTATCACTCAACTCCACCGCATAATTCACATACCCCCCCACATCGAAACAATGCGGATCCCACGTCCCATCCCCCGTCACCGTCGGCGCCAGTGCCATAATCAAACGCCGCCCACCACGCATCGGGTGAATCAACGAAACCGGCAAGCGCATCATATGCAGCATCTCCTGCGGCACCTCCAATGCCCCACTCGCCTGCACATGCGTCAACTTCACATCTAATGCCGCATTCACATACCAATCCCCACACCCCGTCCGCCGGGGATCCGCAAAAGGCACCGTCAGCTCATACTGCTGCCACCCCATCGAGGAACCGCCATGGCGCTCCCCCATATTACTCACATAGCGCACAAAAAAAGCACTGGGCAGCAGCCCTGTCTCCGGCAGGTGATATTCCCACTCCGGTTCAGCATCCTGAGCCATCACCACCGACAAAGCGCTTACAAGCAACACGCTGTACTTAAAACCTCTCATGCGCCGCACATCTTACCAAAAAACACTTCAATCGGCAAGCGTTTTGTTGAAAAGTTCACCTATTTTTCATCTCTCCACACCATTTTCCGGAAAATCGGGACTCCCAACCCAAGCGAACCTTCCTGATATTCCCGCTTTTACAGACGAACAGCCTACTTCCCTTACTGCCATAAAACAGCCTTGTTCCCCACCGGAGGATACGCTACCATGCCGGTATGCCGCGCCGTCTGCTTGCCATATTCCTCCTGCTTTTAACCAATCAGGCGGAAGCCGCCCCCCGGCTTATCCCCCGGGTAAGCGGTAGTGTAGCCCCGCAACCGAGAGCAAACACCACCCCATGGTGGCGCAGCTTACAGCACGCTATCCTCTCCATCCAGCGCAGCGGCCCCGGAGGATACAGCACGGAAGACTACGCAAAAGAAGCTCTGGTAAACGCCTTCCAATGGGATGAACAAACCCGCCGCCCGCGGTTTACTCCCGGCACAGCCCGCCCCTCCTTTTGTTCTGCCGCAGTATATGCCGCCCTGCTCTCCGCCCTGCTCCACTGGGAAGAATGCAACCAGCGCCGCTACATCTCCGCAAAAGCATGGCAAGCACTCCTGCCACGCCTTGTCAAGGACGGCATAGGCCCATGGGGCTATGCCAACGCAAACGGCCCGGGATTTGCCCTCCTTGTCCACCAACTCGGAGCCGGCATCAACTTTACCGATTGGGAAAAAGCCCGCCCCTCCGACATCGCTAAAATCTGGTGGAATGACCACATCGGCGCCGATGAACGGGGCCACCTCGTCATTCTGGTACAAGACGATGGTGCCAACATCCGTTTTTGGTCAGCCAATCAAGCACGCAGCAACAGCCCGGGCGGCTACGGCATCCGCAGCGTACCCAAAAGCGCCATTCGCCGCATCCTTTTCACCCGCATCACCCATCCGGCAGCCTTTAACCGCGCCTCCGCCCTGCCGGACAGTCCATGGCTCACCAGCCTTATGCAGAGCAACACCACATGGGAAGAATGCCTCCGCCGCTGTGGCATTCGATAAAACTGCGGCATATTTTTTCTTTTCTCTTGACTTAGTCCCGTTTTTCCTGTTAAATGCCCCCGCATCCGGCTGATGCATGCCAGCTTGGCGGAATTGGTAGACGCGCTCGACTCAAAATCGAGTTCTACGGAGTGTGGGTTCGAGTCCCACAGCTGGTATCAGGAATCCTGTTGAAAACGAGCGGCAGTTTTATGACTGCCGCTCATTGTTTTTCTGCGACTTACGAAGAGACTTCCGCATCGGCTCTACCTTCTTACCGGGCAGGTTCCGCATTTATTGCAAAAGAGCCCGGAAGAGGCTTGCACGGGAAAAGGGGGCGGGGTATACTGTGGGTATGGAGATGAATTGGCAGCTGGCGAGAGAGTGCTGGAAAATTCCCCAAGAGGGAGCAATCGTGGGGATTCTGAATGTGACACCGGATTCTTTTTCGGATGGTGGGCGGTTCTGCTCTGCGGAGAAGGCGGTGCAGCAGGCGGAGCTTCTGCTGAGGGAGGGGGCGGATGTCATCGACATCGGTGGGGAAAGTACCCGCCCGGGAGCATGCCCCGTTTCCCCGGAGGAGGAGCAAAAACGGGTACTGCCCGTTGTACGCACTTTACGGGAGTATTACCCGGATATGCGTCTTTCTATAGATACGCGCCATGCAGAAACCGCCCGGGCAGCCCTCTTGGCGGGAGCGGATATTATTAATGATATTACCGGGTTGCAATCGCCGGCTATGCAGCAGGTGTGTGCAGAAATTCCCTGCGGTATTATCCTGATGCATATGCAGGGTACACCTGCTACGATGCAGCAGGCACCGCACTATGAGGATGTGGTGGGGGAAGTTCGCCGTTTTTTCCGGCAGCAGGTGGCCATGGCGGAGGGGCTGGGCATTGAAAGAAGGCGCATCTGTCTGGATCCCGGGATTGGTTTTGGCAAGACGACCGGGCACAATACGGAAATTATCCGCAGGCTGGCAGAGCTTTGTATGGAGGGGTGCCCGATGATGATGGCTCTTTCCCGCAAAAGGTTTCTGGGTGAACTGCTGGGGGATGCCGCTGCCGGGAAGGCAGATGCACTCCCCACGGTGGTAATGAGTTTACTGGCAGCCGACAGAGGAGCCGCCATTCACCGGGTTCACGATGTGGCGGCTCTTAAAAAGGCGCTGCGGCTGCGCCATGCGCTCACTTGCTAAATAGTTCTGATGCTGTACGGCGAATAAGAGCGCGAGCTTTCAATACATCTTCCTCGTGGGTGGAACCTTTGCTGCGTTCCACGGTAAAGAGACGGCGCAGTTCTGCGTTCAGCGTTTCCACAGCTTCCCGGGCTTCCCGGGTGTCGAGTTTATCCGCCCGCGCGCGCAGCAGTTGTACTTTTTCAAAATCCTCAAGACCATCTCGCAAGTATTCAAAGCGAAGGCTGCTCAGGTTTCCGGGATATACAAGAAAACAATCACCGGAGGGCCATGAGCCAAAATCCGTTGTTTCCAGAGGGTTAGCGTTCCATGAGTTATAGGCCCAGCGCAGGAATCCGTCCAAATGGTTAGCGGCGGCAAAAAGCCCGAGCCATGCCGATTCCGCAGGGGGAGAGGCTGTAAAGGTGTTAGGCTTTTGCGGGTGCAGGCACACGTAGAAGGTGGTTTTTCTGTGGGCAGCTTTGCGCTCTGCCAGCAGCTCCGGGGTAATGGTGCCGGCATGTGTAATGATGGGAGCCACATCGTACACCTCCTGCGATGCTTGGGTGGGCTTATCCACGGCAGAGACGATGCGGAACTCCGGGGCATATTTATCCAACAAGGCTTTAGCAGCCCGCACCATGTGGTCCGGACGTTCATCCAAGGCGATGCAGGTCTTTTTCAGCCAGCCTTTCTTCCGGACATGGGCGCGAAAATCGCTCAGGAAAGCCCCCCATATTGCATCAAAAGAGGGTTTACCCGGCTCCAGCAGCAGCGTATCGTGCAGCTCGCGAGCCTCATCGTAGTAGCGAATCTTCATGCTCCACGGAATCATGGTATAACAGGAGATTTGCTCCCGAATCCCCACCTCTTCCATCATGAATTCCACCCATGTATCAAAATGCCTGTAATCGTAACGCATGTGGCCGTCCTTACCACGAATCCAGCGAATGAGTGAGGGGAAGAAATCATATGTTTGCCCATTCCACGCCTCATCAATAATGGCGCATGTAATGGACTTTTGCCCGGCATCGGCCAAGCGTTTCATCAGGGGTTTCAGCAGCAGGAGATGTTCCTCCGACCATGGTTCCACATCGTGCCAACGAGCCACGGCCTGCGGATGCTGCCACAGGTCGAGGTGGATTTTCCAGCGTTTCGGAGCCGGCAACACTCCTGCTTTCTCCACTGTAAGGCGCACAGGGATCTCCACAGTCTCCATTCCCACGGCGCGTACGAAAACGCTCCCGGTATACATTCCCGGCGGGGTTTTCGCGGGAATATCCACCGAAATCCAAATGGGGCGTACACTCTGAGCCGGAAGCCGGCACTCCGTCTCGCGCCCGATTACATCCCCCCAGCGCATTTTCCCGGCTTTTGTAAAGCGAATCATGGAGGCATTCGGGCGAATTTTAGCACCGGAACTATGCAGCAAATCGCTGCACCGAACACTCAACTGCTGCAAGACCTCCTTTCCGGACCAAACCGCCAATTGCCCATGCACGCGTTCTCCGCGCCAGCCAGACATCTGTACCTTTTTCTCCAGCGGGGAATCCTCCGGCTGCGCATCATACTGCAGGCGAACAAAATCCCGTAAGGGTGATATTTTTACCGAAGAAAGAGACGAGGGTGATTCCACACCCTCCATTCCCGGTTCGTACCAAGGGTGGCGAGCCTTATTCCACTCCTCCTGAGCAAAAAGGAGGCCCAGCGTCAATAGGAACATTGGCCATACAAATTTCAACAACATATCGAGGATTCTAGCACATATACTCCGCATCTGGCAAGCATAAGTATCGTTACACACCCTGCCCTGCAGAGCGCATTGCCTCAAAAAAAATCGAATCCAACGAGGGATCGCCGTTTCGCCTGCGGTGATGAAGTTTTATGGTTGCCTCAAAATTAAAAGCACTATAATACTTACATGCACTTAATGATGAGTGGAAAAGAAAAAGAAAGGTTCGTTTTGAGGTCAAGGCTTCTCTATAGCAAATGCTCCTCTCGCAATCAGAAATCAGCAATCATAGATGATTTAATGCAATATATTGGCTATAAGTCACGAAAACACGCTATAACAGTGCTGGCTCAAGGCCTGAATAAACAAAAGCGCAAAAGGAGGGGGCGCCGAAAGATTCTAGTGTCTTGTCGAGTTAATCTATTACAATACTATTGGGGATGTTTGCACTGCTGCATGCTGCTTCGCGCGTTCTACAGAATCCAATACCTGCT
>CAYSYD010000013.1:0-27773 GCA_964435145.1 uncultured Akkermansia sp. | reverse complement strand
CGATTAATTTTGAGGCAACCACCCCCTTCGGTTCGATTTTATTTTGAGGCAATACGTATCAACCTGTTGCTACTCAAATGTGCTTTTTTGGTAAAAAAAGGAGATTAGGCTTGCATCTGCCGTAAATGATGCTATCATCACCGCACCTTGTAGGTCGATTTGCCGCAGCCACGAAAAATCAACCATTAACACAAGATATATCAAAATGAGCGAAATCAACGTCAACGACTTCAAGACGAATGAGAAGGACACCGGCTCCACCGGTTTCCAGGTTGCAGTGCTTACCAAGCGCATTGTCCACCTGACGCAGCACCTCATCGCTAACAAGCACGACCACGCTTCCCGCCGTGGTCTGCTGATGATGGTGGCTCGCCGCCGCAAGCTGCTGGACTACGCTAAGCGCACGAACCCGGATCTGTACAAGGATTTGCTGGTACGTCTCTCCCTCCGCCACTAATCGGTGCGCGCAGGGGTGCTTTGAGAAGCCCAATCGCTATTATACAGGAACGCCGCAGAGAGGTCGAACTCTGCGGCGTTCCTCGTTTTCCTGAGAAAAGTAAACCGGAATTAACTCACTTACGAAAGCTCCGGGTGCAACTTCTTTTCCTGTTCCTCAATCATCATGGGCAGGTAGCGGTGTCGCGAGAAAAGCGGCATAAGCAAACCATTATCCCGAGCAATGAGATAAAAGACCTTGAGCAGTCCAAACTCGAAGAAGAGCTGAAACACACGAGCTACAACACCGGCCCCAACATAGAAAGCTACAGCCCAATACACAAAGGGAAGCAGGAAAAAGAAAGCCTGAGTTTCCAACTTTGTCCCAACCATGGCGCGGCATACTCGTAGCACAAGAACGACACCCGTAAGGAAATAGACGATAATCAAGCCGGCACCAACATACCCCAAACGGTGTACACAGGTGATAAAGCCATTATGCCATTGTCCGGTAGTGGCAAAGTAGTCTTGGTTACCGGCATCTTCCTCATTTCGCATCAAAGCACGAGAACGACGTTTAAGGTACGATTGAGACATACCAAACCCATCCCCCCATACATAATCACGAATATAGCCCGTGCGCGGGTTCAAAGCCCACTCCCACATTTGATAACGCCAGTCCTCCGTATTGCTTGCATCTCGCTGAGCCTCTGTCGACACCTTTACCCCCGGAGCAGCAGAAAGGGCTCGTTGCACGCCAAAGGGCAACTTTTCCAACACCCCCATTTCGCCGCAATAAATCAGCACGCCATACGAGCCGACAACGGAAATGATAAGCAACAGGATTTCCCGGCGGAGGCACGCTGCAATAGCAACAATCATGCAAGCGTAAAACAGGAAAGTACGAAACCCACTCAAGGCAATAGATAAGACACCTGCAAAACCGATAAACCACAAACGCGGGGACAGCAAGATTTGAGCCAAAGAATATTTGGCAACCAGAAAGAATATCAAAGCAATACCAAATTGCACGAAGGTCATAAAGCGAGTTCCCATCACATCATCACTACTCACAAACTCTTCAGCCGAACTCATCACACCCGCCGCCACAAGGACAGAGAAGATGAGCAAAGCAACAAGTTTGATATACATCCCCCAGTTCAGGATTTGGCCGAGTTGCTTTGTATCAAAGGGTATGCTGCTAATCACCAGATAATAGAACATGGCGAACAAGCACCATGTGTGTTCCTTACCCCCCACACGCTCCAGCTCCACACCCACAATGGAAAGGAATTCAATACCCACAGGAAAGCGGATATAGGACGCAACCATGCAGATAAAAAGCAGGAGAACGATGAGGTCGAGCAGCCAGAGGGAACGCCAGCGGAATCGGACGTATCCCATTCCCCACATGATAATCCAGTATATTAACACGCCGGTAGCCACGATGTAAGCTATCGGCCAACGTTCAAACGCAGGATGAGGGATAGACAGAACCGGGGGAATGAGGAAGATAAACCACCAGCTGCGCTTGCCCAGATAAAGGGCCGCAAAGAGCAGCATGAATACAACGATGATGCCTAACGCATTGAGGATGTTATCCGCTGCCTGAACGCCGATGATGAAAGACATCACCACCAGCAGTAGCATCATCACAACGCTTTTAACTGAGGAAGAACCCATTACTTAGTAAAGTGCTTCCCCATTATCCCGAGTTTCGGCATAATGGGGAAAATATATTTGGTTATAGAGCAGAGGGGATTTCCTTACCTAAGTCCGAAGCCTTGCGGCCCTTGCCATCCCCTGCGATGCGCTCCAAAAGAACATCGCGGTAGGCCATGCCACCGGGAATCATAGGCAGCACATGCACATCGTGCGGCACCATCACATTCAGCACATAAGCTTCCTTAGATTCGAGCATACGCTTAATGGCCGGAGCCAACTCAGAAGGTTCCACAACACGCTCGCACTTAATACCGAAGCCCTTGCAGATGGTGGGAAAATCCGGGTAAAGAACAGAGGGTGTATGGTGGGTGGGGTCGTAGGTATCCGTGGGATCCGCCAAGAACGTGTTGGCTCGGTTGGAATCATACTTAAGATCTTCCCACTGCACCACCATCCCCAAGTGCTGGTTATCCATCACAATGCACTTAATGGGCATATGCTCCACGCGGATAGTCCCCAGCTCCTGCACATTCATCAGGAAGGAGCCATCGCCATCAATGTTAACCACGGGCTTATTCGGATAAGCCACATGAGCCCCCATAGCTGCGGGCAAGCCATAGCCCATGGAACCCAAACCACCGGAGGTGGAAAGGCGCCGGGGCTGTTCAAACTTATAGAACTGGGCGGCAAACATCTGGTGCTGCCCCACCCCGGTGCAGATGATGGCGTCCTGTTCTCCCAGCTGGCGGTACAACTCCTCCACAACGGATTGGGGGGCAATCTCGTGTTCACGAGCTTCGTAGCAAAGAGGATAGCTCTTCTTCCATGCCTCGATAATGCCGAACCATTCCGGGCGGTTCTCCACAGCATAGGGACGCGGTTCCATCCCCTGCTCTGCAAGCTTGGCATTCATGTACTCCAATGCTTGGCGCGCATCGGAACGAATGGCATAATCCACGCGCTTATTCTTGTTCAGCTCTGCGGCATCCAAATCGATGTGAATAATGCGAGCATGCTCGCAGAAGGTGCGTACGGCACCGGTCACACGGTCATCGAAGCGGGCACCGATGGCCAGCACCACATCTGCCTCGTTCACGGTGTTGTTAGCATACACCGGGCCATGCATACCCAGCCAGCGGACGGAAAGAGGATGACTCTCCGGCATAGCACCAATACCCATGAGAGTGGTTGCCACGGGAATTTGGGCACGCTCCGCAAACTCCCGCAGCTGGGCGGAAGCCTCGGAGATGATGACGCCACCACCGGCGTAAATCGCCGGGCGTTTGGCAGAAAGAAGAATAGGCAAAACCTCATCCAGCGCAGCAGTATCCAATGCAACCGCCGGCTTGTAACCGGCCAAATCAAGCGGGGCATCAAAATCGGGCACGAACTTGCCCTCCTGAAAATTCTTGGGAATATCAATCACCACAGGGCCGGGGCGCCCGGTGCGGGCAATGTAAAAAGCCTCGCGTACAATACGGGGAATATCCTCCAAGCAGGTAACCATGTAGCTGTGCTTCACGATGGGTGCCGTCATGCCAAACACATCCGTCTCTTGGAAAGCAGAAGAACCAATCAAAGCACTACCCACCTGAGCAGTAATAGCCACCATGGGAATGGAATCAAGGAAAGCATCCGCAATGGGGGTAATCATATTTGTGGCTCCCGGACCGGAGGTGGACATACAAACGCCCACCTTACCCGTAACGCGGCCATAGCCCTCCGCAGCAAAAGCACCGCCCTGCTCGTGGCGCGGCAGGATGGTGCGAATGGAAGACTCGTGGCTAAGAGCCTGATGCATGGGCATGCTGGCACCACCGGGATATGCAAATACCACCTCCACGCCCTCCCGCACGAGGCTTTGCACCAAAGCTTCAGCGCCGGTCATCATTTTACCTTTGGAACAATCATCGCATGCAGGATTATTAGCCATAGTCATTTCTGGGTGGGGATGTATAGAGAGGCGATTCTTGATATCACGCCCATGCGGGGGCATTGTAACAGATACAGGGTAATAAGGAAAGCGAATTTTTCGTCTCGATGGGGGATTTTCATTCCTGAGGGAGCGGCTCTGCCTCCGTTTTTTCCGGAGCCGGCATCCCCTTGCGGTGAATGGACACAGCATTCCCGATCCGAAGGAGCAGGGAAAGCTCATTCACATCCCGCTGCCGGAGGCGAATCACAGGGCCGACGGCATAAATGGATTCGCCGGCAAGCAAAAGCCCGTTAGCTAGCTTGAGTGCGCGATCTGCCGAGGAGAAAAGGAAGGAACGAGAGGAAACCGGCCGCCCGCCCAAATACCCCTCCCGGGAGGAAATAGTAGTCCACTCCGGCTTCCGGGATTGGGCTCCGCCCTCCACTCGTTCTATGGTATAATCCGCCACGATTTCCTGCTCATCCCATACGGTAATCTCTCTCGCATCCGGGTGAATTTCCACCCGCAAGTCCATAGGAACATGCATCAGCTTCTGCCCGACCATGAGGGCGGATGGCTCCACAATACCATTGTACAGCATAAGCACATCCACCGGGCAATGGGTGCGCTCCACCACGCGCATAAAATTATCCCCTTTTTGCACGGTATAAGACTGCGCACCGGGATGCATGCGCGACAAGTACCGCGGGGTATTCACCCGGGCACAAATTTGGCGAGCTTCCCGCCCGGCAATCCCCTGATCCTGCACATAGGGGCGCATTAACAACACGGCCTCTCCACCGCTTCCGGATTGAAGAAGCGCGCGCGCCTGTGCTAAAGCCTCCGGGCGGCGGGGCCACAAGGAATAATTCTCCGCAGCCTGCAATTCCTGCCCCAGCAGGCTAAAGAAGACCCCGGCGGCGAAAATCAAAGATATTGATTTCATGAGATTTCTGTATCATTTCCAACATAAAGCACAGAAGAGACACCTCCCATGCATCATCCACACCGCTAATCACGGCTCGAAAGCTATCCCCGGAATGCAAGGCCTCCTGCACCACGCGGTCCTGCACCTCCGCCGGGGCATCATGCACAAGCACCTCCGTTACCTCAGAACGGCTAAAGCGAAAGCCATATTTGAAAAGAGCCTGAAGACGCGCTCCGTGATTTTCCATCCATTCAAAGAAGCGTAACGCCTCTTGGGAAAAACCTTCCGTTTCCACCCCTCGCAAATCCGCAGGGCGAAGTATGCGCGGGCGGTTAGCCTCCACCCAGCCGGAACGTATGCGGCAAACTCCCACTTCATCCATGGGTTCCGTTATGAGGCGAAAATTGAAACGCGTATCGCCAAAAGAATCGATACGACGATCCGGCACATACAGCACCTTCGTATGCTGCATGGCATAATCCACGCTGGCTTGGGGAAGTTCCACTTATATTCTGAGGCGAAGAGCAAAGGAGCGACTCCAACCCGGAGGCGGAGCCGCTCTTCAAAGAAAAAGTTGTAACGCGGCTATTAGGCCTTGTTCTTCTCAATGTAGGCAACTACATCTGCCACAGACTTGAGGTTTTCGGCCTCTTCATCGGGCACTTCGATGGAGAACTTGTCCTCGAAAGCCATCACGAGTTCAACGGTGTCAAGAGAATCAGCACCGAGGTCCTCGATGAACTTAGCGTCAGAGGTCACTTTTTCGAGGTCAACGCTGAGCTGAGCAGCGATAATTTCCTTTACTTGGGATTCAATGTTGTCGGACATAAGCTGTGACAGTTATTTAAGGTGCCTTCATTCTAGCGTGTTCCCGGGGAGTATGCAATAAAAAACTTCAGCCGCGCTTAAAAAAAAGGAGTCATCAAAGGTTTTGGGCAAAGAAAGCAAGGCCGGAAAGCGTAAGCATAGGAGCCACGGTATCAATTTCCGGTATGAACGGAGCCGCCCATACGGCATCCCCTCCCGTAGCCACGACAAATGGTTTGCATCCCAATTCTCTTTCAATCTGTTGCAGAACACCCTGCACCATAGCACAAAAACCAATACTACAGCCTCCCCATATAGCCTCCTGCGTTGTTTGCCCCACACAGGGGGAACATTGCCGTATCTGCACCGAAGGGAGCAAGGCCGTACTGAGGTGGAGAGATTGGCACAAAGTCTGCAAACCCGGAGTAATAGCACCGCCACGGAAACACAAAGAAGCATCAGGAGCAGGAGTCACAACATCGAAAGTAACCGCTGTTCCCATATCCACAGCCACGGCCGGCGCCGGATAAGCAGCCGCCAAGCCCAAAACATTTGCCACGCGGTCTGCCCCTAAGGTATTGCGGCCGGGATAGTTGGAAAAATCCACCTTCAAACCGGCTAAATCTGCGGAAAGGGAGATCACGGGTTGCTCAAAAGCAGCTCGTAACTTGCAAGCAGACTCCGGCACAACAGAGCATAACACCACCCGAGAAAACGCCCACCCCCTCACCGCATCACGAATGGAGGCAACAGATAACTCCTGAGTAGGCAAGCTGCGCACAGCATTCTCTCCCATCCGGGAAAGAAGACAAAACTTTGTCCTCGTATTGGAGTTATCGATCAGTAAAATCTCTTCCATAAATCAAACCAAATCTTGCAACATATCTACAATGCGCGCCGCAGCCCCACTACGATTTGCAGAACGCATAGCATGGCAAAGGCGCATCCATCCCGCAGCATCCTCACCCAACAAATGCACCACGGTTTGCACCAAATGCCCAGTACACTCCACATGCACACCGGCACCATCCTGCAATAAGAGCTGGAGATTCCCCTGCTCCTGTCCCGGCAAAGTATAATTCACCAGCACCGGCAACTCACTGCTATAAGCCTCGAACATGGTAGCCGCCCCGGCCTTACCAATATAAAAATGGCCCCACGAAAAAAGCTCATGCATCCTCTCCGTGGCATCGATAATCTGCAAGCGCCCGGTGGCTAACACATCCGCCAAATGCTCACGCAGCATAGGCGCACGAGAACCACCCAGCAGCACCATGGATACTCCGGGTAAAGAGCGGAACAAAGCTCGAACATCATCACACACTCCCTCAGTTGCACGGTATGCGCCATACACCAAGCGCACATCATCCGCAGAGGGAATACACCGCTCCGCATTAGGGCAAAAAGCCCGGCGCACCGGAAAACCTCCCACCACTACACGCGACGTCTCCAAAGCATAACGTTCACAAACAATACGTTGCGATTCCTCATCCGGCACAATCACCATAGGAGCCCGAGAACGCAGCCACGGGCGGCTAATCTCCTGTGCATCCGTCACAAGCACAGCATAAGGCACGGAAATTTCCCCTCGCGCGCGAAAGGTATCAAGCATGTATGCATACAAAGGATAAGTGCATACCACCAACTGCGGATTCCATTCCCGCAACATCCTTCGAATACATGCCGCACAAGCGCGCAAGGAGGCACTGTGGTACCATAATGACCAATCCGCCGTATCCGTGCAAGCATATGCCACACCCCACAGCCAAGGCATGCGGCGCACGCACAGGCGATAAAAATTCTGAGTCAGGCGGAAGAGTTTGGGGCGTCCCTCTGCGCAGGGGTCTTCCACCCGCACATCCCAGCCACGGCTTTCGAATTCCTCCGCCATGGCATATGCCGCAGAGTGGTGCCCCTGACCATACCCCACACTCAGCAGAAGAATACGCTGTGCCGGCATAAGAAAAAGACGCAATAACAATGAGGCTCCGGCTATCTCAGCCGGAGCCTTTTGAGTTCGAGAACTACGGCCCGATGGTATCCGGGCGGCCTTCGAAGGCCGGGCGCCTCGGCACATAAATCACATCGTCCGGAAGCAGCTTAATAGCTCGGTCACGGGCGCTGAAATAATCGTAGGTACGCGTAACCTTACCACGGGTAATCTGCACACGGCGGGAACCATAATCCGTAATATCGCCGCAATCCAGCAACGCCTGAATAAGAGTGATACCCTCGCGGTACTGCAAATTCCGCTTCTGAGCCACATAACCGGCCACCTGCACATAGCGCACATCCAGACCGGCCTCATCGCGGTGTCCCACCGTAGCCATCACGATAGGATCTGCATATATCTTCTGAGCAAGATACAGAGAACGAAGTGTATTTTCAAGCTGGCGAGCCGTCATTCCCATCACGCGAACGCGACCGGAAAGATATGGTACGGAAATAGTGCCATCCTCACGGCTCACGGCATACTCGCCGTTCACATTGTTGACATCTTCTGCGGGAATATTCTTGAATTGCAGCACCACCTTACCGCCCTTAATGGCACGCGGTTCGGAAGCTGCACTCTGCCCCATCGCGGGCCATGCCAGAAGCATGGCTACGATGAGCAGAATATTCATGAAAGATTTGAATCGATTCATATCTGGTATTCTATCAATAAAGGTCATTTTCATCCTGAGCCGGGGCGAGGACCTCCTTATCTTGATTGGAGACTACCTCCCTGGCCTTTTTCACAAGAACCTCAGGCTCCTTGCGCTTCTCACCCTTGGCGTAGTACGAGTAGTAAGTGGTGTAGTACTGGTACTGCGTATCGCCGCTGATGTCCACATTATTCATAACGAGGCCCATGAGATGTCCGCCGGCATTATTCACCAAGGACTTAGCACGAAGCAACGCCTTGAGCGGCATCTTACGCGGCTGCAATACCAGCAGCGTAGCATCTGCCTTGCTCACCAGCAGGGATGCATCGCTCACACCCAGCACGGGCGGAGAGTCGAACAGCACAATATCGAAACGCTGGGACGCCTCAGAAATCAGCTTCTCCATGCGGTAGGAGCCAATGAGACCGGAAGGATCCGAAGGAATCGGGCCGGAAGCCAGCATGTAAAGGTTCGGCTGAGAGGTCTGGAACACCACATCCTTGAGTTCCTTCTCACCCACCAAATAGTTGGAGAGACCCACATCACTCTTCAGCTCTGCATAGCGAGCCAAGCGAGGACGGCGCAGGTCCGCATCCACCATCAGGGTACTGTACCCGGCCTGCGCAAATACATAAGCAAGGTTGCTGATGGTCGTTGTCTTACCTTCACCGGCATTAGAAGACACCACAACGAACGTGGTAGCCTTGAAGAGCGTCCTCTTTAGCTCGATATTCGTGCGCAAGATACGATAGGCCTCCGCATCCGGGCTGTCTCCCCCCTGAAGCATGAGCAAGCCGGCATCCTGCGGAATAACACCCAGCACAGGCAGGCCTAAGCTGCGTTCTGCATCCTCAAGAGACTTGATGGAGGTATCGAAGTAGTTGTACAGGAAAGCTACCACCACACCGGCAATAATTCCCAACACGCCACCGGCGATGAGATTCAGGCGGTAATTCGGGCTGCTGGGCACATTAGCCACACCGGGGCGGCTATACGTCTCCACGCTCGTGCGCGGAGTCATCATGCGCATCTTATCAGCGATGTAGTCGTTTTCCAGACGATCGAAACGCTGCTTCTCAGCATTGTACTCCTCGAGAGCATTCTTAACCTTCTGGTCTTCGAGGGTCTTATCGCGCAGACGATCACGAGCCTCGTTATAACGCTGCATCAAGTCCTGAAGCTCGGACTTCTTCACATCCAGCTGGTCAATCATGGCATCGCGCATACCCACAAGCTCCTCATAGAGTTGCTCGCGCGTATTTTTATGCTGCTCATCCATGCGAAGCACATTGGGGTGGCGCTCGCCGTAACCGGCAATCAGAAGCTGGGCGCGCTCGTTTTCCTCCTCCGTGAAGCGCGTATTGAGGTCTCGCACCTTGGCGGAGCAGTAAGACTCCGCCGTCAGCAACCCGGCACGAGTCACATAACTAAGCAGCTCGGCATCCTTCAGATTCTGGAGCTTGCCGATATGCACCGTCATCTGGGAAAGCTCCGTTTCCATTTTGAGCTTATCCGCATTTAACTGGGCAAGAGTCTGCTCTTCTGCACCGGCGGAGGCAGGCGTAAGGTTGCGGTAATCGCTCCACATAGCCTGAATGTACTTGCCGGAGCGAATGTACTGGCGCACCACATCGGCCTTTCGCTCCAGCTCATCCTGACGGGAGCGCAGCACCTCGTAACGTTTGTTAATGGCCTCGTTAATCACGGAGCGCTCGCGTTCCTCGCGAAGCTCCACATAGCAATCCACCACAGCTTGGCACACCTGCTGAGCCACGCGCGGATCGCTGTGAGACACCTCAATATCGACAAGGTTTGTATTCTTACGAGGCTCCACTTCGATAATGCGAAGCAACTCCCCCGCTGCGCTCACCTCATCCATCTGCCACTCATTCGGGAGGTCGAGCTTGTTTGCCACAGCAATCAGGTTTTGCTGGGAAACAAGAATCTCGAACTGAGTCTGCATGTAGAACTCGCTATCACTCGTCAAGGTCTGCACCGGGCTAACGTCCGTCCCCACGGTCATATTGATAATGTCCTTGGGAGGCATGATTTCGAACGTCATTTCACTGCTGTACTTAGGAGTCTGCAATTTGGTAAGAATTGCCACACTCGCAAAGACGAGCAAGAACACCAGCAATGCCTCCTTCCAACGATTACGGATAATCTGCATGTAATCCTGGGCATGCAGAATCACTTCCGTCTGGTTCTTATTAATATCTGAATTTTCCATATAACCAATCAAAACAGGCTGTTTCCAGCTATTTGAGGCAAATGCTATGCAGCAACGTCATCAGAAGGTGTACTTCAGAGACGCACTAATGTTGTTTCTATCGTATGAATAATCGGCGGTAGTTCCATTGCGATCCGAAGTGGAGTACGCATAACGGATGGAGCCCTCAAGATCCTGAGCGAACTTATAGCGCATTTCCACCGAAGGGGTAAAGGTATAAGTATCATAATCAGCCAGCCTATCAGTGCCACGGCTATAGCTACTACGGATGAAAGCTATACCGCACACGAAGGACACATCGGGCGAGAGCCTGTATACGCAATTTACGCCGGCGCGGAGCGCGAGGTCGGAAAGGTAGTTACCGGCAAACGAGTAGGTATCCACGTTTTCGTTAGCCAAGGAAAGATAGGCACGTACACTCACGCCTTCCGTCACACGGCGGTTGTAACCGGCACGGATATTCGGAGACCAAACAGCTTCGTTGCGAATATACTTATTCTGCACACCCAGCTGTAAGTGCATGGAGGACACCGGATCCAAAGCCATACTCACACCCGTGCTGAGCATAAAGTTGGACGCATTATAGCCGAAATCACGCATATCGTAGCGATAATCCAGGCTAACATTGTACGTTACCAACTGAGACTCACGATACGAGAGGGAGCCACCACAGCCCACGTACTGGCGGTCATCATAGGCATTGGCACTCTCACCATAAAGGTTACCGCTATAGGAAGCATTAGCCCCCCAGCTCCAGCGGGAATCAATCGCCTCGGAATATGCGTTACTCAGGGACCAGTTCAGCACATCACCCTGACGGCGGGAAGAGGAGGTAGCATTCGCATAATCCGGCTCCGGCATGTAGCTCACCATCACTTGGACGGTATAGGTACTTCTGCTGGAGAAAGCATGCGTAATGGAAGCACTCAGGCTGCAGTCGGAATACAACTTACGGCTACGCGACTCTTCCTGATAAACGCTTATATTTTCGGAATCCTTAAAGTAACGGGTAAAACCGAGCTTAAGGTCGTAGGAAAGCTTATCTACCGACTCATAGTCGGCAAAGGTTGCGCGCACATTAGCACCCACATACTCACCCTCCACAGGCTTAGGTTCGCAGTACATGTTATCATCATAACCTACGCGAACAGAGGCGCTGTACTTCACTGCATGAGATTCCGGCAAACCCACAACAGGCGCGGTATCAAACAGAGAGAGAGCGTGCGCAGCCACAAGGCTGCAGCACGCTACAATAAAAGCATTACTTTTACTATATCTCATATACGGTTCTGATTCACATCAGCACACTAGCACTCCCTTAGTTATCGTCGGAAACAGCAGGGGGAGCCGGAGCAACCGGCGTGGGGGAGGGAACACTCGGAGCAGCCAAGGCAGCATTTGCCGTCACACCCGTGCGAGCCACATCCACCATATTATTTACGCTAGCCAGAAGATTGGAAACAACGGAATCAGCCACGGAGGCAGAACCCGTAGTAGCATAAAGAGCCGTAAGGAGGGAAGAAGCCTGAGAAGCCGTGGACGTACCGGCCTGCTGGGCGGCCACTTCAGCAACGAGTTGCTGCTCGAGACCGGGAACGGCAAGCAGAATAGCGCGGCACACAGAGTACACTTGGGCAGAACTCCAAGCATCACGCTGAGAGATTACACTGGAGAACACGTTAGCCACATCGGCGGGATTTTCAACAGCAGCGGCGTAAACAGCCTGACTGAGGGAATCAATGGAAGCGTTGCTGGCAGACATCTGAACAGCAGCATCAAGGGCAGGACCGGCAAAAACCGGAGCAGCGAACGCACCGGCCAAAAGAGCCAGCACCGTGTATTTCATCTTACTCATAGTCGTATCTTGGGTGGTGAGGTTATTTCAGTAGGCAGAACCCCCTACTGGAGAGCGGGTAGCGGGAATCGAACCCGCATAATCAGCTTGGAAGGCTGGAGCTTTGCCATTAAGCTATACCCGCGAACAGGGGTAAGATAACACAAGATACCCCATTACGCAAGTGCAAATTTGAAAGCTCAACAATTTTTTCCCTTTTTTCTTGACAAAAGAGCAAGCCTTGCATAAAATGCTCCCCGCAAGCGGGCGTCGTTCAATGGTAGGACGCGTGCTTCCCAAGCATGAGACACGGGTTCGATTCCCGTCGCCCGTATAAGAAAAGAGCGCAGGTGGACAGCCTGCGCTCTTTGCGTTAAACAGACCAGGGAGCAGCCAGATAGGCTTCATTCACCGCATCCTCCAAGCGGCGGCGGAAAGCCTCCGCCTGCGGCACCTGCAGCACCCCCACAGGGCTGTGGTCTGCGGCATAATCGAACACCACATCCCCGGAGCCATCCTCACGCAGCACCACATCGCGCACCAAGCCCAGCATCAGCGGCCAAGTGCGGGGTTCTTCTCCCGGGGTAAGTGCCAGTACACGGGCAGAACTCAGCACATACAGCGGCCCCTGCCGCCCCGGCTGAGTCGCCGGGCGCAGGAATGAGAAAAACCCTTTTTTAGCGGGGGAAACACCACCTCTCTCCATGCAAAGGATGCGTTCATCCGGGCGGAGGAGCGCATGGAGCGCTGCTTTTTCCTCGTTAGTCAAATCGTCCAAAGTCATACCGGGATAACTCCTTTTGGGTAAAATTACGTTCAGCCTCAGAAATGAGGATATCAACCCGGCGCAAATCCGGCAAGTAAAAAATCCCCTGCGGGCAAGGGATATTTCCACCCGCATGCTCCGTACGGAGCAGCAAATCCCCTGCTCCGCCCGGGCGGAACACACGGCCATGCACCAAGCCCGGCTCCAGCGGCAAAGCCACCCATCCTGCCGGAGAGAAAACAAGCAATCGTCTATCAGTCAGCACATAGCGCATCAACGCCAAGCGGCGCTTTATGCGCCACGCCCAAAGCAGAAGAAGCAGCCCGAGCAAACACAACCCCGCAGCCGGCAGAAGAGGCAGTATGCAAGCCGAAAACAAAAGAGGCAGAGCCAAAGCGAAAGCGAGGCGTGCTTCCGGCAGGAATGCGGGCGGGCGCGAAGCCCCCTGCCACAGCACCTGCTCCCGGTGCAGCAGAATTTCTGCCAAACGTGTCTCCAAAGCCCGCATCTACCGCCTTGTAGCGTACAAAAAAGGCCCGCAGGGGCGCATGGCACCTGCGGGCCGGGAAAACATAGGGTTAATGAATACGCTTCAGCAGCCAAGGAAGCAGTTCTGCAATAGCCACACGCTCCTGCTCCATAGAATCGCGGTGGCGAATCGTCACCGTATCCTTGAGAGCAGGGTCCCCCTCCTCACCCAGCGTCTCGAAATCCACCGTAATGCAGAAAGGAGTACCCACCTCATCTTGGCGGCGGTAGCGGCGGCCTACGGCGCCGGATTCATCGTAGAACACATTCATGAAGGGGCGCAGCTCCGCCTCAATCTCACGGGCAATACGCACCTGCTCCGCATTTTTCTTGAGGAGCGGGAACACAGCCGCCTTCACCGGAGCCACACGCGGGTGAAAACGCATCACCGTGCGGACATCGCTCTTACCGTCCTTGCCCAGCTCCTCCTCATCGAAAGCTTCGCAGATAACGGCCAGAACGGAGCGGTCGCACCCGGCGGAAGGCTCCACCACATGGGGGATAAAGCGCTCGCGGGTAGCCTCGTCAAAATACTCCATCGGCTTGCCGGAGCCCTCCTGGTGGCGGGTCAAATCGTAGCTGGTACGGTAAGCAATACCCATCAACTCCTGCACACCGAAGGGAAACTCATACTCCAAATCGTAGGTTTTCTTGGAGTAGAAGGCACGCTCCTCCTCCGGCACATCGAGAATATGAATCTTCTCGCGGGCAATGCCGATATTCTCGTAGAACCGGAGGCTCTTTTCCAGCCATTCATCCGTCAGGCGGAAGCCATCCTCCTCCCGGCAGAAATACTCCACCTCCATCTGCTCGAACTCTCGGGAGCGGAAAGTGAAATTACGCGGGTTAATCTCGTTACGGAAGGATTTACCAATCTGCGCAATACCGAAAGGAATCTTCATGCGGGAAGAATCCAGAATATTCTTATACTGGCAGAAAATGCTCTGGGCTGTTTCCGGGCGCAGCCAGCCGGTGGAAGCCGGGTCATTCTCATCGGAAGTTGCGCCAATCGTCGTCTTAAACATCAGATTGAACGAGCGAGCCTCCGTCACCAAAGAACCATTAGCGGGATTATAGCGGGTAGAATCCGCCACCTCCTCGGTGCGCTCCTCGCCAAGCTCCAAATCCGCAGCTTGGAGCCCCTTGCCGGAAATCTGCCCGTAGTACTGCAAAGCCCCCTTGCGGGCAGCCTTGGTTCCCTTCTCATCGGCAGCAGGCACCAGCATAGAAAATTCCTTCTTTGTACTCCAGGAGCCATCCTTAGCCGCAGCCCCCTTCCACCAGAAAGCCACACCACTCTGGGCAGGAATTTGGTCTGCGCGCAAACGCTCCTTCGTCAGCAAGCAATCGCAAAGCGGGTCGCAAAAACCGCCCACATGGCCGGAAGCCACCAGCACGGAATTATGCGTCAGGATAGAGCCATCCATCCCCACAATATCCGGGCGCTCCTGCACATGCACACGCCACCAGTAATCCTTAAGATTACGCTTCAGCTCCACCCCAAGGGGGCCGTAGTCCCAGCAACCGTTAAGACCGCCGTAAATCTCTGCGGCCTGAAAGATAAAGCCCCTGCGCTTGCAAAGGCTGACGATTTTTTCCATACGGGCGGGATCTGTCTGAGTACGGTCTGCCATAACGCGGGGTATTCTACCTCAAAGCGCGCTATTTGCAAGCCTAAAAGAAGAAGCATCACACTGCGGGCGGCATATTGAGCAGGGACACCTCCGCCTGCGGGCATTGGCGCCCCGTCATCGGCACAGCCCAAGTCAACTCATGGCAGCCGGCCTCCAAGCGGTACAGAGTAAGCGCATGGAAATCGCTCCCCTTCCCTCCCTCCGCATGCACCACGGCAGTACCGGTTTTACCACCGGTCACAATTTTAGCCCCGGAGTACTCCCGCAGCGTCAGCAACACGGCATACACGCCCCGTGCCGGCACCCGCAGCACCAGAGAAGCAGCGGAAAACCCCTCCGCACCGGCAGCATGCCAGCGCAACGGGCAACGTTCCGGCTGTATTTTAGCATGGCGCAAGCCCTGCTGAGCCGGGCGAAACAAGCGGCGCTGCTGCCGCTCCAGCCAAGCCTTACGCAGCACCCCGTAGGAAACGCACACCAGCACCAACAGCCCTGCACCCAGCCAGCTATAAATCGCCACGGCAGAAGCAGCCGCCCCGCCCCACAACAAAATCCCCACCAGCAGCGCACAAAACGCAATCGTAATCCCCAGCCCCATGCGAAAACCGAACACCATACCGGGAAACAGCAAAAACAGCACCACATAGCGCAGGAAAAAGCGTAAATTCAGCGGAGTACTCCTCAGGAAATCCCTCTTCAGCACCGCCTCACTCAACTTCAGCAACGCCTCCTGGCTCGTCGTGGCATCAATCTTCACATGCGGGAGCGTAGCACAGCCACCACCAAAAATCAAAACAAAAAACCGCAGCTGCAAGAGCTGCGGTTTTTCTCAGCGGAGCGGGGGGGATTCGAACCCCCGGTACTGTTTAACGCAGTACGTCCATTTAGCAAACGGGTGCTTTCAGCCTCTCAGCCACCGCTCCAAATGCTGTGTGCCGCCAAAGATACCAGCTTTATCTCCCCTCGTCAACAATAATTTTTGTTCATTTTACACTTTTTTGTGCATCGGGCGCATCCGCGCGTAATTCGGGATTGACTTTACCCCTGCATCGCATAAAATAACCTGCGTTATGAAGAAACCCGTCACAGTAACCGTTACCGGCGCCGCCGGCAATATCTCCTACTCCCTTCTGTTCCGTATTGCTGCCGGCGAGATGCTGGGTGCGGACCAGCCCGTAATCCTCAAACTTCTGGAAATTACCCCCTGCCTGGAGAAGCTGCAAGGCGTGGTAATGGAGCTGCAGGACTGCGCCTTCCCGCTGGTGCAGGAAATCGTAGCCACGGATGATCCCGCAGTGGCCTTCAAGAACGCCGATTGGTGCATGCTCGTAGGTTCCGTACCCCGCAAGGCCGGCATGGAGCGCAAGGACCTCCTCTCCATCAACGGCAAGGTATTCGTGGGCCAGGGCAAAGCCATCGCCGAAAACGCCGCCCCCGGCTGCCGTGTATTCGTGGTGGGTAACCCCTGCAACACCAACTGCCTCATCGCCCTGCACAACGCCACCGGTCTGCCCAAGGAAAACTTCTTCGCCATGACCATGCTGGACGAGTACCGCGCCAAGGCTCAGCTTGCCGCCAAGGCCGGCGTAGCCGTGTCCGAAGTCACCAACATGACCATCTGGGGCAACCACTCCTCCACCCAGTACCCGGACTTCACCAACGCCAAGATTTCCGGCAAACCCGTCACGGACGTCATCTCCGATACGGAGTGGCTTAAGACGGACTTCATCAAGACCGTGCAGCAGCGTGGTGCCGCCATCATTCAGGCTCGCGGCCTTTCCTCCGCAGCCTCTGCCGCAAACGCCGCTCTCATGACGGTAAAGAACCTGACCACCCCCACCGCCGAAGGCGATTGGTACTCCGTGGCCTCCTACACGGACGGCACCAAGTACGGTCTGCCCGCAGGCATCATCTGCTCCCAGCCCACCCGCACTAATGCGGACGGCACATACAGCATCGTCGAAGGTCTGCCCATCGATGAATTCTCCCGCGGCAAGATTGACGCCTCCTGCGCCGAGCTGCTGGAAGAACGCGCCGAAGTGCTGGGCGAGTAAAAAAGCCCCTCTCAAACACCATCAGAACGGCTTCCGCCCCCAAGGGCGGGAGCCGTTTTGTTATTGACTCAACCCACGAGCATGTTATACAGGAAAGGCTATGAAACTCCGCCTTTCCCACGCTCACAAACTCACCGCAGCAGCCCTCCTGAGCTTCGTACTGGGCTGGGGCATTGCAGAGCTACTGCCCACGGAAGACCCCATCTTCCAAGAAATGGCACAATTATTCCGCCCCCAAGCAAGCCCGGCATCCAAGCAGCTGCAAAAACAAATGGAGAACATCCGGAAAGGAAAAAGCATCCACATGGAGGATGAACACGGGCCCCCCCATCATGAATGCAGCCCTGTCCGGCTCCGAGGCGGATATCGACTACCTCCTCATCAAAGGAGCCCGCCTGCACCGCCGCAACCCGCGAATTTGCTAACGATGTCTTCCGCATCAAATGGGATAAACACGGAGAAGAAGTATTCGAGCGCAAAGCCGATGGCGCCTACCACCTGAAGCGCTAATCCGCCCAAACACGCCAAGAGCAAAAAGCCCTTTCCGCCGATTTTGCGGAAAGGGCTTTTTGCACCCCGGAGCGGGGAGAAGAGAGAGGGGGACTCAGAATTACTTCTTACCGGCAATACCCATGGTATAGCCATTAAACTCGCGGAAATTATAAAGCGGCTGCCCCTCCGGCACATCGTAGCCGATATTCTTGCGAATCGTCAGGAAATCCGCAATACCGGCCTCGTCCACCTGGTTCAGCTTGCCACCGTGCATATCCGCAAAAAGCACCATCTTGCAATAAGCATCTGCATTCTCCATAAACCACTCCGCCTCCTCAATATGGCGGGCACCGGTAATCACCCCGTGGTTCTCCATAAACACCACTGTACTCTGGCGGGAAGCCTTAGCCACGGCCTCCGCCGTCTCGGGAGAACCGGGCGTACCATAAGGTGCCAGCGGAATATGGCCCAAGAAGATATCCGCCTCCGGGTTAATCCCATTGGGCGGCACCATCCCGGCAAAGAGGAAAGCATTGCAGCAGGGAGGATGCGCATGAATACACGCATTCACCCCCACCTCCTTCATCATCGCAATATGGGTTTTCACCTCACTCGTTGCGGGGCGGTAGCCACAAAGCTGCCCGGCATTCATATCCACCAGGCAAATATCGTCCACCGTCATAAAACCTTTGGAGCAGAGCGTCGGGGAGCAAAGCACCAAATCCTTAGCCACGCGCACGGAGAGATTACCACCATTACCATCCACATACTCGCGCTGCCAGAGGCGGCGCCCCATATCCACCATACGCTCCTTAATCACGCGGATTTCGGGGCTATTGAAGAAAGCATCAATCTCCTCGCGCGTCTGGGGGTCATACTTTTCCCAAGGGAAAATGCGGTCCGGCAAAGCCGGTTTAATATACAAATCAGGATTAGCCATAAATAAACAGAATTAAAATTGAAGAGCGGCGTACGCAGCCTGCTGCACGCCGGGGTTAATCGTCGTGTACGAAATACCGAACGCCTCGCGGCAAACCTCTGCGGAGGGGAACACACCCGCCCCGGCAAAAGCATACATCGCCGCGCCCAGCACCGTACTCTCCGAAACATTGGAAATGCGGATAGGCAGCCCCAAGATATCGGCACGCATCTGCGTCCACACCTTATTGCGGGCACCGCCGCCCACCAGCAGCAAATCTGCGGAGCGGAAACCGCCCACCTTCTCCAGCTTTTCCAAACGCTGTTTCAGGCGGTAAGTAAGCGCCTCCATAGCTGCGCGGTAAATATGGGCACGCGTACGCCCCAGCACAAGGCCCTGAATACTTCCCGGCACAGCATCACTCGGCAGAAAATCGGGCACAAGGCGCACTCCCTCACAGCCGGGAGGAATCTGCTCCGCCTCCGCATCCATGGTATCGAAACTCTCGCCATGGTAGCAAGTAGCCTTCACCCACTCAATAATTCCGCTGGCAATCCACTGCAAACCGGGATTCAGCAAGCCCGCCTTGCTATCGTACTCCACCGTAGCCCCGGCGGCATAATCCTCCGCAGAGAGCGCCGCCTTCGGCGTGCGCAGCATCAGAATCTCCCATGTACCGCTGGAAAGGAAAGGCTGGTTCTCCTGCACACCACTGCCAAACAAAGCAAACTGCGTATCGTGCCCGGTAGAAACCACCGGCACCCCCTGCGGCAGCCCCAGCAGCACCGCCGCCTCGGCGGTGAGCCCGCCTATACGTTCTCCGGCATTCACCATGGGCGGGAAAAGCTCCCGGCGGATACCGATGGCCTCCAGAATCTCCGCAGACCAATCCCCCGTGGCCAGCTCCGTCATTTGGGATGTACCGGCCATGGTGCGATCCGTAGCCATCACCCCCGTGAGGCGGTGCGCCAGGATATTGGAAATAAAGAGCCAAGCGTGAGCCTGCTCCAGTAGTTCCGGGCGGTTCTCCTTCAGCCAAATCAGCTTATAAATCGTATTGAAGGCGAACTCCCCCACCCCGGAGAGCGCATTCAGGCGGGACTGGGGAATATACTTTTCCACACGCTTCATCACCTCGGCCGTGCGGGGGCACTTCCAGGAAATCACAGGGTAAAGCAACTCTCCGTCCGCATTCACCGGCGCACCATCCACCCCGAAGGTCGTAATCGTCACCGCCTTCACCTCGGCGGGCTCCACCCCGGGCAAAATCTCCCGGGAACAAGCAGCCAGTTGGCTCAGAATACGCTCTGCATTCCACACATGGAACCCGGCATCTTCCGCCCCGGCATCAGTCGCATTCGGCTGGCTGGATTTTGCCACCAGCTGCCCCTTATCATCCACAAGAATAGCGCGCACATTCGTCGCGCCGCAATCCAAGCAAAGAACGTAAGCCATCTCAAAGAGAAAAGCAGGCAAGCTGCCGGAATGCCCCGGCAGCTTGCCCAAAGGGTGGGGAATTAGTACTTACCGTAAATCGGGCCGAAATTGGCGCAAGCGCGGAAATCAGCACCCTCGGCATCCGCCGTGCCGAAGAGATTCCAGGCTGCGGGGCGGTACACCTTATCCTCCGGCACATTGTGGGCATACACCGGGATACGCAGCATGGAAGCCAGCGTAATCACATCGGCGCCGATGTGGCCATAAGTCCAGGCACCATGGTTAGCACCCATATTAGCCATTACGGAGTACACATCCGTAAAGGCGCCCTTGCCCGTAAGGCGCGGGGCAAACCAAGTGGTGGGCCAACCCGGGTCCGTGCGCTGGTCCAGCTTATCATTCACCTCCTGGGGGAGGTCGCAGGTATAGCCCTCGGCAATCACCAGCACGGGGCCCTGCCCCTTCACGAGATTCATACGAATCATCGTCACCGGCACGCCGCCCTTGGACACGAAGTGGAGGCTATAGCCACCGCCGCGGAAGTACTCACGGTTAGCGGGGCACCATTCGGAAGCTCCCATCATCGCCTCAATATCGGCCTGCGTCGTCTCGCCCGTCTTCTTCATAATGGGCGTACCATCCTCCGCGGTGGAGTGCATATTGCCATCCAAAGCCGTGGAGCCGGAATTGATGAGGTGCATAATACCATCCTTAGCCAAGCCCTCCATGGTGTATCCCGTCACGCGCTTCACCGCAGCGGGGGACCAGTAGGTACGGATATCGGAGAAGCAGGCGGCACGGCCTGTAAGCTGGTGCAGCAGCAGCATGCACACGCCATTCATGGCATCATTCTCCGTGGCAAAGGGAATCGATTCGCGCGGGCCGTTCCAGTCGAAAGTACTATTGAGCAGGGATTCCGCCATATCGCCATTCGGGTAGTAATCCGTCCAGTGGCGCTGGCCTTGGAAACCGCCGCAAATAGCATTAAAGCCCAGGCCTTCCTCCTCGCGGTCAATCGTCTTGAGGTAGGGATTCCCGTGCATCATATCGCGGAAAATAATCGTCATCAGGATGGACTCACGCAGCGTACGCTCCTTCTCCTCCGGGGAGAGAACCAAATCCGGGCGATTGCGATCCGGGCCAATCTTCACATACTTCTTAGCCCACTCCATAGCCAGCTCGAACTCGGCCTTATCGTAAATACCCAAATCCATACGGCGGCGCACCTCCGTCATATCCACGGGCTGCACACGCATACCGAGGTAGCTTTCCCAGAAGGAATGGTCCAGAATCGAACCGGCAATACCCATGGAGCAACCGCCGATGGAAAGGTAGCCCTTACCGCGGAGCGTAGCCACCGTAAGGCCGGCACGGGCGAAACGCAGAATCTTCTCCGCCACGTCCTCGGGAATGGATGTATCATCGGCATCCTGCACATCGTGTCCGTAAATGGAGAAAGCTGGCACACCCTTCTGGGCATAGCCGGCCAGTGCGGCAGCCAGGTACACAGCGCCGGGGCGCTCCGTACCATTAAAGCCCCAAATAGCCTTAGGCGTGGTGGCATCCGTCTCGAAAGTCTCCGTAATGTAGCACCAGCAGGGCGTCACAATCAGGGAGCAGCCCACGTTATTTTCACGGAACTTCTGGTTAGCAGCGGCAGCTTCTGCCGGGCCACCAATCGTGGTATCTGCAATAATGCATTTCACAGGCTGGCCATTGGCATGCGTCACATTCGCCTCAATCAGCGCAGCGGCAGCCTTAGCCATATTCATCGTCTGCTCCTCCAGAGACTCACGCACCCCCAAGCGGCGGCCGTCAATCGTCGGGCGGATTCCAATCGTCGGTAATGTATCGTACTTCATACGTTCTTATTCAGGTTAAACGGAAAGAAAATGTTTTAATTTAATCCTTGGTAGCCAAAGGCTTGCGGAATATCAAGCTATACAGCAGCACCACGGCAAAGCAAATGGCAGGCACCACGAACGACGCACGCACCGCTTGGGAAGAAGTCATCAGATTCGAATCCCAAGTACCATCGAACCCGGCCGTGAGAGCCAGCAGGGCAGAATCCGTACTGCCGATAATTTCGGACATACAGGGCGTAATGATAGCCCCGCCGAGAATGGCCATAATAAGGCCGGCGGCACCCAGTTTAACCACCTTCGCATCCAGCCCGCCCAGAGCAATACCATAAATGGTGGGGAACATCAAACTCATGCAGCCGGACATAGCCATCAGGCAAAGCACATTCGGCGTAAAGGGCAAGCCACCCACGCAGAACAGCACCGTGGAGGGCAAATACATCACCCCGGCGCAGCAGGCAATAGCAGCCACGGCGAAAAGGCTCATCATCCCGGCGGGGTTAAACTTCTTCATGTAATAAGTAGCCACCCAGCGGCAGCCGATGAAGAGAATAATGGAAATCGTGTAATAAATAGCCCCTTCGGCCTTGGTAACACCCAGCTCCTTCTGGCAGTACACATTCAGCCAAGTCCAAGCGGCAATCTGCACGCCCACATAGAAGAACTGAGCCACCACGCCCATCCAATAGCGAGGAATCGTGAGCAGCTTAAAGAGCATCGAGCGGTAGCTGCTCATCACAAAGAGATAAGCCACCGGACCCAGCATCCCGTACAGAATCCAATGCACCTTATTCATATCCGGGAAGAGGAAATAGAGAGCCGTAAGCGGGCCCACGGCAAAAAGCGCCGCCACCGCCACACGCAAACCGCCCCCCTTGGCAGACACCGCCGGGGCATCGGTCTTCTCTTCCTCAGTAGCATTAGGATTCTCCTCCATATGCGTACGGAGGAAGAAGAGCCAAATCACGAACGCCACCGCGCACAGCCCCACATACGGAGCGCACACCCAGAAAAGCTCATGATTCACAATCTTATCCAGCTCCTCCGCCGGCATCGCGCGGCGTTCCTCCGCCGTAGCCGGATTCAGGTTACTCAGAATCAGCTGCTGAGCCAGCACAATACCCAGCATCGAGCCCACAGGATTAAAAGCCTGGGCAAAATTCAGGCGGCGCACCCCCGTGGCCTGCGGCCCCAGAGAAAGCACATAGGGATTGCAGGTTGTCTCCAGCAGGGAGCAACCGCTGGCCACCACAAAAATAGCAATAAAGTAAAGCTCAAAACTCTGCGTTGTACACGCCGGAATATAGCAAAGAGCCCCGGCAATATAAATACCCAGCCCGATTAGCACCCCCACCCGGTAGGAGAACTCCTCAATCAGAATAGAAGCAAAAATAGCCAGCACCGCATAGGCCCCATAGAACGCCACTTGGATAAGACCGGCTTTTTCTTGCGGAATCGTAAAAATCTGCTGGAACGCCGGAACCAGATTATCCGTCATATTATTCAGCAGCCCCCAGAGCGCAAAGCAGCTCACGAGCATAAAGAACACCGAGCGGAAACGGCGCGGCACAACGGGAGTGAGATTTTGTGCAGGCTTGTTACTCATATTGCGGTAAAGTATAGCGCAGCCCGGCACCAAGTCAACCTTAAAATACCGGGGAGCTATATTAACAAACCTGCGAAAAGGCTACACCTGCACCACAATACGCGGCGTTACAATACAGCGGCGGTAGTGCCCCGGCGCCACATGAGTACGCGGCCACACAATACAATCATCCAGCACGCAGCCCTCCGGCACCACGGCATCCTGCCCCACCGTGCAATCCTCCCCCAGCTCTGCCGCAGGGTGAATACGAGCCGTGGGATGCACCCGCTCCCGGGAGGAAAGCTCCAGCACCGTCTCCAGATAAGACTCCGGGGAACCCACCTCGTGCCACTGAGCCCAATCGCACACATAGCCCCCCACCTTACCTTGGCGCACCAGTTCCAGCCACACCGGCACCATGGAGAAAAGCTCCTCCGGCGGGAAAAGTTCCGCCACGGCAAGCTCCATCAGGTACACCCCGGCAAACTGGTATTCCCCCGCATCCACCCCCAGCGCATGGCGAATATCCGTCACCCGCCCGCCGGCCGCATCGTAGCCCACATTGCGCTTCCCGTCCACACTGCGCAGCGCCAGCGTCACCATATTTCCTTGGCGGCGGTGCAGCTCCAGCATCTCCTGCACGGGAATATCCGCCAGAATATCCCCATTATGCACCAGCAGCGGCTCCCCGGAATGCTCCAGCAGCGGCAAAATCTTCTTCACCCCGCCGCCGGAATCCAGCGGCACAGGCTCCTCGCTAAAGCGCACCGGGCAGCCCCTGTACTCCCCCTCCGGGAACGCGCGTTCCCACATGAGCGGCAAGCAAGAGATATTCACCCAAAAATCCCGAATACCGCAGCGAATGTAATGGTCCATCGTATGCTGAATAAGCGGTTTTTGGAACACCGGCATCAGCGGTTTCGGGAGAATATGCGTCAGCGGCGCCAGCCGCGTCCCCAGTCCTGCGCCAAGAATAAAAGCCTGCATAAGCGAGAAAGAAAGCAAGAAAAGCCCATTACCAAAGGTGCGGCAGCTCCAGGCGGATAGCGCAAATCCCCATCACCAGATTCGCCACGGCATGCATCACCAGTGCCGGAGTAAGCCTGCGGGTATACACCACCAGCCCGTAAGTAAGCGAGCCATACACCAGAGCCCCGGCATAATCCACCGGGCGGTGTACCAGCATAAACGCCAGTGTTACCACCACATAAGCCGGCAGGCTCCCCTGCCCCAGCGGCACCTCCTCCGGAAAATCCCGGTTCACGCACCAGCGCATCAGATACCCGCGCCAGAAGAACTCCTCCACCAGCGGCACCACCAGCACCGCCCGCGCAAAGCGGAACGCATACTCCGCATACACCGCCGCACTCCCCGCCCCGAAAACCCGCTCCGGCTCAAACCCGGCCTCCGCCGGAATCCACCCCAGCACATACGGCACCAGCCAGAACGCAATCCCCAGCGCGCCGGCAGCCGCCCCCAGCAGGCACGGCCGCCACGCCCAGTCCCACTCCACCGCCCGGCGCACATGCCACAAATAAGCGGCACACACCAGCACCTGCAGCGGGTACAGCCACATCTCCGGGGCCCGCACATACCATACCGCATCCGGGTGGTCCCATTTCATCGCCCCCTCCGCTGCCCACAGCAGCAGATTCAGCCCCAGAAACAGCAGAAAAGGCACCACATAGGTGCGGAAGAGCTTTTGTTCGGACATCGCGCAAGCCCCGGCGGAAGCGTTAACTCAACGAATCGCAGAAACGCGCCATCTTATCGCACGCCTCCTCCAGCAAATTGAACGCCGTGGCATAGCAGCAGCGCAAGTAGCCCTCGCCGCAGGCGCCGAACGCCGTACCCGGCACTGCGGCCACCTTCTGCTCCTGCAACAGGCGCAGCGCAAACTCCTTGGAGGAGAGCCCGAAGCGCTGCACACTCGGGAAGGTATAGAACGCGCCGCCCGGCATATGGCAATCCAGCCCCATATCATTAAAACGCCCCACAATATAATCCCGGCGCCGGTGGTAACTATCGCGCATCTCCAGCATCGCCGGGCGGCCATTTTGCAGCGCCTCAATCGCCGCCTCCTGGGAAGTAATCGTCGGGCAAATCATCGTATAGGAATGCACCTTCATCATCTGCTCAATCAGCTCTGCGGGCCCGCAGGCATAGCCCAAGCGCATCCCCGTCATCGCGAAAGCCTTAGAGAACCCATGCAGCAGCAGCGTGCGCTCCTTCATCCCCGGCAGGGATGCAATACTCACATGCTCCACCCCATCGTAGCGCAACTCGGAATAAATCTCATCCGTCAGCACGAACAAATCATGCTTCACGCAAATATCCGCAATCTTACGCAGCGTCTCGAGCGGTGCCACGGAGCCCGTCGGATTCGTCGGGAAATTCAGCATCAGCACCTTCGTACGCGGTGTAATAGCAGCCTCCAAGCGCTCCGGATTCAGCGCGAACAAATCATCCACACTCGTCTCCACCGGGCGCGGCACGCCATAAGCCATCAGAATCGTGGCGGCATAGCTCACATAGCACGGCTCGTGGTACAGCACCTCATCCCCCGGATTCAGCAGGCAGCGCAGCGCCAAATCAATCGCCTCGCTCACCCCCACCGTCGGCAAAATCTCGCACAGAGGATTATAAGCCACATGAAAAAACTCCTCCACATAGCGAGCAATCGCCCGGCGCAGGGACTCCAAACCATAATTACTGGTATAAGTTGTATGCCCGCGTTCCAGAGAGAAAATAGCCGCCTCGCGGATATTCCACGGCGTCACGAAATCCGGCTCGCCCACCCCGAGGGAAATAATATCCTTACTTCCGGTGG
This sequence comes from uncultured Akkermansia sp., assembly GCA_964435145.1. Classification (GTDB taxonomy): domain Bacteria; phylum Verrucomicrobiota; class Verrucomicrobiia; order Verrucomicrobiales; family Akkermansiaceae; genus Akkermansia. Next base: position 1,207 of record CAYSYD010000013.1, on the reverse strand, counting down.
CCAAATCGAAAAACTCGCGAATCCCCGAACGCGGAATATCCGTCACCTGCTTAGAAAGCATCTTATTCCAATCCATAAAGCAAAGTCCTTTCACACACACACATTCAAACCTCAGGGCACCACCACCAGGCGCTCATGCGTCTTCTCCTCCTCAAACAGGAGCCCATTATTCTTATACGTCTTTAAGCGGAAATGCGTAGCCGTAGAAAGCACACCCTCCATGCTGGAGAGCTTCTCGCTCACAAAACGTGCCACCTCGGGCAGTGTCGGTGCCTCCACCATCACCAGCAAATCGTAGCCCCCGGAAATCAAATAGCAATTCCGCACCTCCGGGAAACGCGCTATCCGCGCCGCTAGGCGATTAAAACCGCCCCCGCGCTCCGGCGTGCAGCGCACCTCTATAAAGGCGGATACCCCCTCCGCATCATCATTCACAATCGCCTGGTAGCCCACAATACGCCCCTCCGCCTCCAGCGCGGCACGGCGGGCGGCCACCTCTGTCGGCTTCATCCCCAGCCGGGTTGCAATCTGCTCATCGCTTAGCCGGGCATCCGTCTCCAGCAATTTCAGTAGGGCATCCTGTGTCATAGTCTTACCATTCTATCCGCCCCACTCCGCAAGTCAATCCTAATATCTCCCGAAGTCAGAAAAAAGAGCCGCCCGCAGCTGCGGGCGGCTCGGAAAAAGCGCAGCATACCGTGCCGATTAGCGGCGGCGGCGGGCAGCCAGACCGGCCAGAGCCAGCAGGCTCAGCGTAGCCGTAGCAGGCTCCGGCACAACCGGGGCAGCCGTGGTGAAGGTAGCATCCTTCAGGCCCACAAAGGTACCTAGGCAATCATTCTCCTTCACATTCAGCGCAAAGGAAATGCTGCTACCGGCAGCAATGCTCACCTCGTTATCAAGAACCAGATCAACAGAAGCCAAGGAACCGGAGGAGGTGGAGCCTTTCGTGGTGTGGTTGGTCACACCCGACACATCGCCGGTCAGAGTCAGAATGATGCTGCGGTTGGTGTCGTCACCCTGAGAAACACCATTGGAATTGAAAGAGAACACACCCAGAGTGATGTCGGTAAGAGTCACCGTCTCGGCACCGCTGTTCGTCACCGTGAAGTTCAGCGTCCAATCATCACCATCACCCACGTTGGAACCGGGAGTGAAAGTGCCGGGAAGGTAGGTGGTGCTCTTGTAGGTCTCCGTGGTGGAAAGC
>CAYSYD010000012.1:0-28099 GCA_964435145.1 uncultured Akkermansia sp. | reverse complement strand
GGGTTTCTAATGCCGGGCGCAGCATTTGGACGTAGCGCTGCGGAACGCTGATGCAACCGATGCTGCCGCCTCGGGGAAGTTTGCCGAGTAAGGGTGTGCCTCCTTTAAAATCTATGCGGAGTCCCGGCTTACCCATGGTTACTTCCTGTGTAAAACTGAGGTGAACTGAAGTGGTTTGGTGGATGTTGGTCCCGATAATGCGGTCGATGATGATTTCCGCATACCCGTCGTGAATACGCAAAGCTACTCCCTGGCCATGCGTAATAATGGAAAATAGCCCGGTTTGGCGGATGCGGCAGGTATCCCGCAGGTAGCGGTTAATTTCTGCCTCCGTAAAGGAGATGGGGGCTCCGCCTGCATTCCGAAGTAGTGCCGTAAGGTCTCTGGGGACGCCTTTATCCTTATACCCCGCAATGTCCTGCATGTTTTGGGGGGTCCACATGTATACCATGGTCAGTACCAAAAAAAGCGTGAAGGATAGGAATAAAAGGGTGGCCAGAATGCTCCAGAAGTTGAACTTATGCCACAGCTCTTGTAAGATGTTACCCTGCGGCGCATTCTCGGGTTCCTCGTACTCTTCTTCCCCGGCGCGGGAGAAAAAGCTGCGCCGCATGAAGTCCTCTCCTTCATCTGTCGATTTGTGGAACAGCCCCCCCCACAGAGAGCGATGTACGGTCTCTGTTTTTTTGTTGCCGCGTTTCCTGTTGCCTGTTCCTGCCATGGGAGTGGATTTCTCCTCTAAGAGCCGCTATTGTACCGATAAATCTGCGCTATGAAAAGGAAAAAAAGCCTACAGACGTGCTTCTGTGAGGCTTTTGTCGGGGGAAGGGTTTTGTTTTAGATGCCAAGCGCCCATTGCAGATACTTGAGAGATTCACCCCATATCCTGCGGCTTGTACTGCCAAGCACCACAACGATGACGGCTCGTCCGTTCATCGTAGCACTGGAAACGAGGCATTTACCCGCGGCATTGGTGTAGCCTGTCTTCATGCCGTTTACCCATGGGTATTGGTAGATAAGCCGGTTGGTGGAGCGTATCCGTCTTGCTCTGCCGTCGACTATTGTAAAATCGTATTCCGGGATGGAAACATAGTTGCGAATGGTGCGATTGTTGTACGCATAGCATGCGGCCAGCGCCATGTCATGTGCAGTGGAATACTGCGCTGCCGGGAGGCCGTTGGGATTGGCAAAGTGCGTGTTGTACATGCGCATGCGCCGTGCCCGCGCATTCATTCTGTCCACAAAGGCATCCACGCTGCCGGCAGTGTCTCTAGCCAGAGTTAAGGCCACATCGTTGAAACTTCCCGTAAGCATGGCAAGCAGCAAATCTCTCTTGCGATATTCCTGCCCCGGTTTCAGGTTAAGACGGATGGGCGGTACCTTACAATCGGAGGCTTTAATGGTTACCATTTTGTCCAGATCTCCGGCATCGCATACACAAAGGGCTGTTATCAGTTTTTGGGTGCTGGCTACTTGGCGCCGCGTGTGTGCATTGTGCGCGTACAGGATATGCCCATTAAAGGGGTCTATCACACAGACTGCGGCGCAGTTGGGCGTGGGGGCAGGTGTGTCCGGTATTACCAAAGGGCGGCGTGGCCCCAGTGTGCCGGCATGGCGGCGAATGGTGCGCTTTGCCTTCTGGGGGATGCGGGAGGCGTACTGGCTCTGGTTTAGCGTGCTAAGTCCGGAGTGTAATCCGTATCCGTAGCTGTTTTGCTGGCATGTGCATAGAATTGTTATGGTGCACAGCGTGGTGAGAAGAGCTAGAAGACGCATGACGTGGGAGTCTAAATCACCCCCTGTGCTTTGGCAAGTCTAAAGTGCGACACAATGCGCGTGTCGTCATTGTGTCACGCCATTACATTTTTCTTGCCAAATGGGGACTTGCGGTGTACAGTAGTCCCCGCGTGCCTATGCATGCCTGTACCTCTTTTCACAATCAACCACACAATCACAGCAATGGAATTCATTTCTGATTTTGTATCCTCCTTGGAACCCTCTCTCACTTTGGCTGTTACGAATAAGGCAAAGGAGATGAAAGCTCGCGGGGAACAGGTGGTCGGCCTTGCCGGTGGCGAGCCGGATTTGGACACCCCTGATAACATTAAACAAGCTGCCATTACGGCCCTCAACAATGGGGCTACCAAGTACACTCCTTCCGTGGGGCTTCCTCAGCTTCGTCAGGCTATTTGTGATAAGCTGAAGCGGGATAATGGCCTTGAGTATAATATAGACCAGATTTGTGTGGCTTCCGGTGCCAAGCCCGCAGTGTACAATGCCCTGCGCGCGACGATTAGCCCCGGCGATGAAGTCATTATCCCTGCTCCCTACTGGGTGAGCTATCCTTCCATGGTGGAACTTTGCGGCGGTACGCCCGTCTTCGTGGAAACCAAGGCTGAGAATGATTGGAAGATGACGGCAGAGGACTTTGAGAACGCCATGACTCCCCGCACGAAGATGATTATCCTTACCACTCCGCATAACCCGACCGGTACCGTGTACACGGAGGAGGAGCTGCGTGCCATTGGCCAGATTGCGGTGGATGAGGACATCCTCATCATTTCCGATGAGATTTACGAATACTTGGTATACGATGATACTAAGCATGTATCCATGGCTTCCCTTAGCCCGGAGCTGTATAATCTGACCATTACCATCAATGGCTTCTCCAAGGGCTATGCGATGACCGGCTGGCGTCTTGGCTACTCTGCGGCTCCTGCTCACATTGCCAAGTACATCAAGCTCATTCAGGACCATACCGCCTCTAACGCTACGACATTCTGTCAATACGGCGCTATCGAAGCTCTTACGGGCGACCAGACCTTCATTTCCGATATGCGGGAAGAGTACGAGTTCCGCCGCCAGTATGTATACACCCGCTTGGCGGCTATGCCTAAGATTAAGGTGACGAATCCCAAGGGTGCTTTCTACTTCTTCATCGATACCACGGAACTGGGTATGGGCTCTCTGGAGCTTTGCGATAAGTTGCTGGATCGCTATAAGGTGGCAGCTGTGCCCGGTATTGCTTTCGGTAACGATCATGCCATTCGTATCTCTTATTGCACGTCTCTGGACGTTCTGAAAGAGGGCCTTGATCGTTTGGAGGATTTCATCCGAAAGCACTAAACCGCGTTTTCTTCTCTATTTCTCCCGCCTTTCTCTAGTCTGAGAAAGGCGGTTTTTTTGTTTATTGTTGATAAAAGTTGAAAACATAAACAAAAAATCGCTTTGGTGCGCCTAAACAAATGAAAGGCGGGCATAGAAGCCCGAATAAACAGTAAATGAAGAAACAAATACTCCCTCTGGTACTATTGGTTGTCTGTGCGATGGGATTATCGAGTTGCCACCATGTATTAGTGGCTATGGAATCCCGGGCTCATGTACACCACCACTATCAGCCGCGTCCTAAAGTAAAAAAACATCACCATGTGGTAGCTCCCAAGCATAAAAAACATCCGGTAGCACATCATCGCCCGGCATTGAAACACCATCACCATTAACCCCACCTGTAGAAGATGAAAAGAAATGTTCTTCAATATCTCGTCGTAGCCTGTGTGGCTGTGTGCATGCTGAATGCAGAAGCAAAAGCCCTGAGTCTTCAAATCAATCTGAGTTCCTCGTGTTGTCATCATCAGGCATCACATCGAATCGCCATGGATAAGAAACTTAAGAAAATGCACCACGGAAAACATAAGACCCACCACCATGAACACAGAATCGCAGCCGGCAGACACAAGCAGCACTCAGCGCGAAAACATCGCCACTAAGGTAAGTTGAGGAGCCTCCCCGCTCATATGAGTATGGGAGGCTCCTTTTTTATGCCCTGCAGGAAACTGTACGGAGCTTTACAAGTATGCAGAATCGTGATAAACTACGCCCACACGCTATGCTGAATCTTCCGATACGTCCTCGCCGCAATCGCAAATCCGCAGCCGTTCGTGGTTTAATGCGGGAAACGGAACTTACCCCGGAGCATTTGATATACCCCATGTTTGTGCAGGAAGGGGAGGAGGATACCCCCATAGAGTCTCTACCCGGCTGTAAACGCTGGAGTGTTACAGGAATTGTGCAGGAATGCAGGCGTTTATATGCTCTCGGAATTCCGTGTGTTGACCTTTTTGCCGTAGTGCCGGAGGCGAAAAAAGATGCCCGGGGCAGTGAGGCTTGGAATCCGGAAGGTGTAGTTCCTCGCGCGATTCGAGCCATCAAAGCGGCAGTGCCGGAGCTGGCTGTGATGACGGATGTTGCCTTGGACCCATTTAACACCTATGGGCAGGATGGTATTGTGCGGGAATACGAGGATGGGCGTTACGAAATTCTGAACGATGAGACAGTGGAAGCTCTGTGCCGGCAAGCCTTATGCCACGCCCATGCCGGAGCGGATATCATTTCTCCCAGTGATATGATGGATGGGCGCATTGCTGCATTGCGTGCGGCTCTGGATGCCGAGGGCTTTTCTTCTGTTTCCCTTATGAGCTACACGGCCAAATACGCATCTGCCATGTACGGGCCGTTCCGTGGTGCTTTGGGCAGCGCGCCTAAGTTTGGTGATAAAAAAACGTACCAGATGGATCCGGCAAATGCCCGCGAGGCTGTGCGCGAAGCCCTGCTCGATGCTCAGGAAGGTGCGGATTTTCTTATGGTGAAGCCCGCCACTCTGTATTTAGACGTGGTGGCGGAGCTGCGGCGTTGCACACAGTTACCTATTGCGGCGTACCACGTCAGCGGGGAGTATCTCATGATAAAGGCTGCGGCTGCATCCGGATGGTTGGATGAGCGTGCCGTCATGTTGGAATCCTTGCTTTCCATACGCCGCGCAGGGGCAGATATGATTCTTACCTACGCAGCTCCGCAGGTGGCGGAGTGGTATAGGGAAGAACACTAAGCTGCACGGTACCCCCATGTATAAACGCCGCAAAAAAAATCCATTTTCCAAGCTGTTCCGGTTATTTTCCCGGAAGGATGCACTGTTGGTCTTTTTAGCACTGGTAGTAGTGTTTCTCTTGATGGAACGCTACGCCGGGATTCCTGCCGAGGTGCATTATCTTCCGGGGAATGCTAATTGTGCAGCGGCGGAATCGGCGGCTCCGGTGCTGGGTGCGCCCACATACACTGCGGCGGAGGCCTCTATGCAGCCGGAAGAGCGGATTGATATTAAAGCAATTCCGCCAAAGGGAAGCCCTGTACGCTTTGTGATGCAGAATGTGCATAATTATTTTGTGGAGGGGGAGCAATACCGTTCCCGTTATGTGCTGAAACCCAAGCCTAAAAAGGAACGTGAGGCTGTGGCGGATGTTATTGCTTCCGCAAAACCCGCCATTGTGGGTTTGGTGGAGATTGGCGGACCGGTAGCCTTGCAGGATTTGCGGGAACGATTGGCCGCCCGCCATTGCGAATTCCCTTATTTCAGGGTTTTGCCGCGCAAGGGGGAGGACCGTGCATTGGCGGTTCTTTCCAAATATCCTATTGTGCAGGACCACTCACAGGCCAATTATCCGCTCATGGGACAGCAGCGCCGCAAGATGCTGCGCGGGATTTTGGATGTGACTATTAAATTGCCGGATTCCCGCTTGTATCGTATATTAGGCGCTCATCTTAAATCGCGTGTGGCACAGAATGCGGATGCGGCCTCGGCGCTCCGCCAGAAGGAGGCATGCACGCTTGCTCGCTATGTGCAGGGGATTATACGCAGCCAGCCGGGGCTGCCTCTGCTTGTTTTCGGCGATTGGAACGATGGTCCTTCAGATCCGGCTGTGCGAATTATGGTGCAGGGCGTTTCAGAGGATGCGGCCATGGTTCGCCTCTCTCCGGAAGATTCCCGCGGTGAGGAGTGGACTCACTATTACAAAGGCGGAAAAGAGTATTGCGTGTACGACCAGATTTTTGTATCTCCTATGCTGAGAAAACGAATGAAAAAATCCGGTGGTATAGTGGATATTCCGGCTGCCGCAACGGCGAGTGACCACCGAGCGCTCTGGTGCGATTTGCGCTGAGGTTGGGCAGATTCTCTGCTTGCCGTGCAGGCGCTGCTTGAGTTATAATGGCGGCATGAAGAGAACTATACTCTGGGGAACGCTTCCGTTTCTTTTTTCTGCTTGTGGAGACAAGGCTCCGGAGTTGCCGAAAACTCCGCAGGAGATGTATGAATACGCTCAGAAGTTGCTGCAACCGAGCGCAGAGATGCCGGAATCCGATTTTGCCGGGGCTTTGGAGTGGACCCGGAAGGCTGCGGAGCAGGGGTGGCTCCAAGCGCAGTTGGACATGGCAGGATTGTATTATGCCGGCGGACGTGGTGTGCAGAAGGATTTTAAGGAGGCTTATTACTGGTTTGAGCAGGCTGCTAAACAGGGGAATAGTAGTGCGGAGGTGTTTCTTGGCGTGATGCTGTACGCTGGAGAGGGAGTACAGAAAGATGTGCAGAAAGCTATGGAACACTGGAGGATTGCTGCTGCTCATGGCGTGGCGGAAGCGCAGTATCGTCTGGGGCGCCGGCTTGCTCAGCAGCCGGAATCTGTGCAGGAGGGGGTGGCCTTTTTGGAAAAAGCTGCTAGGGAGATACCGCAGGCTGCCACGGCTCTTGGTAATATCTTTTACAAGGGGGTGCAGGGAATCCTTTCGCAGGATGCCGATAAGGCTGCTCAGTGGTACGAAAAAGGAGCCATGGCCGGAGATCCTTTTGCTCAGCTTGTGCTTGCAGAAATGTTATTTATCGGGGAGCCCATTCCTAGGGATGAGCCACGAGCCTTAGCCATGCTTCGTATGGCTGCGGGGCAGGATTATCCGGCGGCCATGGCTCGTCTTGTAAATGTGCTTCGGAATGCCCCCAATGCCGCAGAGTATGAGCAGGAAGCTGCCGCCTGGGAGGAACGCTTGCAAGAGGTTTTGAAGCAAAAGCAGGCTAAATAGTCTTGCCGCTTTATTCCGCAAGGGAGAAATCCACAAAGCCGGAGGCGCTATCTACCTTGCGGGGGCTGACGCGCAGCTTGCAGCCCGGATGCAGGCACATGCCGGAGCTGCTGTTAATCCAGCGCTCGGCATGGCGTTCAAAGTACCATGTTCCCGGTCCGGGAAGTTCCGCGCCGGAAAGGTAACCTTTTACCCGCAATACTGCTATTTCTACGATTAATCCTTGTTCCCAGCATGCAAGCACGGAGGCTTTCCAAATGTGCGGATCTGTGCTTTCACATTGTAATTCCATGTAACGCGAGAGCATGCTTTGGCGCGCTTCGGCTTCCGCTGCGGCAGAGTTGCGTTCTGTTTCGGAAATATGCTCTGCTATGCTATCCAAAGCGGAAACAGAGGGCAGGGGGCTGCTTTGCCCATGGGAAAGCAGCCGACAAAATGAGCGGTGTACTACCAAATCCGCATAACGGCGTATAGGGCTTGTAAAATGGCAGTAGTCTCCTTTTGCCAAGCCATAATGCCCCATGGGGAGGGAGGCGTATCTGGCTCGCATCATGGCTTTTAGCACAGCCAGCCGGAGTTGTTCTCCATCCGTGAGGTTTTCCAGCCGGGCAATAATGCGGTTAAGCTCTTCCCGAGTGTTGAGATTTCCCACTTGAATACCGCAACTACGTATTTGGAGAGCAAGTTCTTGCAGCCGTTCTTCTTTGGGTGCTTCGTGAATCCGGTAAATGGTGGGAATGCCGGCGGCATTAAGTGCCTTAGCCACGGATTCGTTAGCCGAGAGCATGAATTCCTCGATGAGCTGGTGGGCTATATCGCTCTCCTCTTGCTCCACATGTATGGGCTGCCCTTGTGCATCTGTGATGATGCGCAGCTCCGGCATATCCAAATTGAGCGCACCGGCTTCCATTCTCTTGCGGCGGAGTAATTGTGCCAGTTGGTGTGCCTGTTCCAACATGGTGTCCACCATGGCGTTCCCCGTGCTGTTGCCTTGTTCCAGCAGATGGAGAACTTGCGGGTAAGTGAGCCTCTGCATAGAGCTGATGACGGCTTCTGCAAAGCGAGTTTTGATAACCTTCCCCTGCCGGTTAATACTCATGCAACAGAGCCGGGTGAGCCGCAGCTCACCCGCTTTCAGAGAGCATATACCATCACACAAACGGGGAGGAAGCATAGGGAGAACCCGGTCCGGTAAGTAGGTGGAATTTCCCCTTCTTTGCGCTTCTGCATCCAAGGCACTACCCGGGCGCACATAATGGCTTACATCGGCAATATGCACGGCAAGCTCCCAGCCGCCACCTTCTGTTTTTCTTACATGTATGGCATCATCGTAATCCCGAGCGGATTCCGGGTCTATGGTAATGACGCATTGGTTTCTCCAGTCCTCCCGGTGCCTAAGCTCTTCCTCCGGGATGCTTTCCGGGATGGCTTGCGCTTCCTGCAAAACCGCATCCGGGAAAGGGTCCCCTAAGCCATAGCTGTGCATAATGGCAGAAATACACGTGTGCGAATCTTCCGGCCACCCCAACACTTCCAGGATGGAGCCGGTGGCCTCCATGGCTGCGATGGGGTATTGTTCCGGTTTGACTACTATGCACATTCCCGGGAGGAGTTGAGGAGGTGGAGGTGTGAGCAGGCGCACCAACTGCGGACTGCTCTTACCATCCCCGCCCATGTAGCCGAATTTGCCGGTAGATTGGTAGATTCCTACCCATTGCCGGTGCCCACGGCGAAGGATTTCTACAATACGGATGTTTAGTGTTTGGGTTTTATGTTCCGGGTATCTGCGGTGTGAACGGGTGGGGGCACTGTTTCGTGCGGTAATGCGTACGATATCGCCCTCCATGGCGCCGAGTGTGTAGCGAGGGGGCACAGAATAGAGAACTATGTCTTTTTCTGTACAAAGGGATGCCAGGCGTGGGGCTGTTGCACTATCCGGCCGGAAAAATGTTTTCTCCCCTCGCTTGTGTACTGTTCCCGTGAGTTGTTGCTCTAGGGGGCGGCGTAATACATAGCGTTGTTTGCTGAGCCGGAGCAACAGGCCTGCCTCTTCCATCGAAGAGAGAACGTGCCGCACTTCCTTGAGCTTTTGGGGCGGCAAGCCCAAATGTACAGAGATTTCCAAGGGAGTGCAGGGATAATAATCTCCCCGACTCATTATATCGAGAATTTGTTCCTGAAGGCCGGCCTCAATCATGCAGGGAAAGGGAAATGCTTAGAGAAATCTAGCACAGATGCCGTGCTGCTTCAACACGTTAGCCTGTCTTTTTTGCATTTTTGCTTGCTTGTGGTGCAGTTCTATGCTATGACGCATCGTATACGCGCATGGATGCTCGGATAGCACAGTGGCTTGGATGCCGAGAACAGCAGGAAGATGCCTATATCGTCAGGCATTTTCCAAAGGGGACTTTGGCCATTGTGTGCGATGGTATGGGGGGGCATGATGAGGGAATGTTAGCCGCCCGGAGGGCTTCCGAAACTTTTGCTGAATTTGTTTCCTCCCATATAGACTGGACCGTTCCCAAGTGCTTGCGGTGCGCTCTTGATGCTGCTAATGAATCCATAAGGAAGATTTTTGCCGCAACATCTCGTTATGGTGGAACCACGTTGCTGGCTGTGTTTGCCGGGGGAGGGGTGCTGCGCTGGATAAGTGTGGGGGATTCTCCATTATTGATATGGCGTGGCTCTCGTCTTATCCGCTTGAATGAGGACCACTCCATGCGGGCGATTTACCGCCGACAGCTGGGAAGCTCGCTTGCAGAGAATCTTATTTCCCGGAATGGGCATATGCTTCGTAGTGCCGTAACCGGGGAACCCCTTGGGCTTGTAGATATGCCAAGTATGCCTTATCCTTTATTGCCCGGGGATAGAATTATTCTGGCCTCGGATGGAGCGGAAACTGTATTGGATCCCGCACACCTCTCCGTAGAGATGAAGCGGATGCTGAGTAATAGCTCGATAAACTTGGCCGCTGCTATTGTGGAGGCTTGTCGGGCTTTGAACGATGCCCACGCTGATAATACCACTGTTATCACTCTCGATTGCGGAGTGTAAATAAAGCTTCTTAACTAACCGTTTCCGAATGGTTGTGGCAGGCCGGGGGTCCCATGCTGCATGGAAAACGATTGCTTGTGCGATGGGTATGCCGAGGGCCGTTATGTGTTGCCGGTGCTGCCCTATGATATGACGGCATTGGAACCGTTACTGGATGCGGAAACGGTGAGCATTCACCACTCAAAACACCATGCGGCCTATGTACACGGTGCTAATATCGCAGCGGAAACTTTGCGTAAGATTGCTGCCGGCGAAGAAGCCGATAAATGGACCACTTCTGCAACCCGGGATTTTGTGTTTAATCTGGGTGGACATTTGTTGCATTCCCTTTATTGGGAAAATATATGCCCGATAAATCAGCCTCTCCCGGAAGGTAAATTGGCGGAGGCTTTGCGTACTTCCTTTGGTTCTCCGGAGCGCTTCCTGAGCATGTTCCGCAATGTGTGTCTGGGTGTACAAGGGAGCGGCTGGGGTGTGCTGGGTTTGGAACCGATAAGCCGTCGGTTGGTCATCTGGGGTATTCTTCGTCATCAGGACGTTCTCGTACCGGGATTCCGTCCCTTACTTGTGTGCGACGTGTGGGAGCATGCTTACTATTTGCGGTATCAGAATGATAGGGCAGCGTATCTGGATGCCTTTCTCCGTCAGGTAAATTGGCAAGTTGTAGAGGAACGTTTCAACCATTGCTGCATGTGCCATGAATAAAACACAATCTCCGGCATCCCGTACTTATCCCGCATGGGGAACTCGCGCTTTAGGAAGCCCGTGGCTGGCCGGTATTCTTGCCCTGCTTGAAATTGTATTGGGCTTTATCTTGTTGGGCTTCCCTTTTTTACTGGGGGTTTCCACCGTGTGGGTATGTGGTTTTGTACTTACCGTAGCCGGACTCATACGCCTTATTCAGGGTATCATTCACCACCGAGGAAGAGGCTGGAATATACTGGCTGCCGTTCTTTATCTGGCTATTGGCGCCTTGGCAGTCTTCCGGCCGGTCCTTTCGATGGAATGGTGGACTTTGTTGATTGGCGCATGCTTATTGGCAGGGGGCGCACTGCGCATGCTGGTGGCTATTTCAATGTGGGATATCCCCGGGCGTTTTTGGCGGTTTTTCAACGCGATTGTATCCCTCGTTCTGGGGGGGATGATTTGCTGGGGCTGGCCGGGTTCCTCCGTGTGGCTTATTGGAACGCTTATAGCTGTGGAAATGGTCTTTTCCGGCTGGACTTTGTTATTCATGGCCATAGCACCGGAAACATCAGTACCCCGGAGGGCTTCCTGAGCCTGCTCCGGGGTGCCGGGTAAAATTCTTAGTTAATCATTCATTCTGTGTGAGATGGGGTATTTTTTTTGCTGCTGCAAAGAATCCACGCGAAGGATTAAAGGTAATTGCGAGCGCTTGAGTGCGGAGGCAATGATTTTTCGCTGTACCAAGCGGACATCATTTTCTTTGAAAAGGTAATTACATTCCGGGTGAAGGAGTTGTCCGGCGGCAATGTTGTTGTCCACCAGTTCATGGATAATGCGATCCTGCCCATTTTCCGCAGGAATGGGCATGGCCGGAATAATCTCGCTGTGCTTTTCCCTCAATTGGTGGCAGAGTAGATAGAGGTCTATCTCGTACAGATTACCCAGAGGCGCTAAGTAACCGCAGCTTTCTCCGTATATTGTATAATTCCCCAGCATTATCTGTGTCCTGCTCAGAGTCGAAAGTAACATGAGTCCCCGCTTTTCGGCATAAGTGCATAGCAGCGAGGATTTCATCCTTTCTGATAATTCTTGCTTATCCTCTTCATTAAAAAGCAAGGGCAAGGCTGGTTGTGCCACTGCTTCAGCATCGATTTCCTGATAATTGATGCCGAGTTTCTTTGCAAGGTCGGAATTTTTGCCAAATGTGATACCGCTTACATTTCCGGATCCCAACGCATTTACGGAAAGTACTGCAAGCAGTGCAGAATTGGGAGTGTCCAGATTGAGGCATACTCCACTATAGCCATTGTTACACACTGTGTCCCGAATGCCGCGTTCCAGTGCCAGCCGGAGAAGTTCACCCATACCGGGACACGCTGCTGCATGCAGACGAGAAGATAAGGATACTACTCTGTTGGCGGTTTCAAAATAAGGCAGTTGCAGAATAGCTTTGCCTTGCGCGTTATATACGGAGGAGCCTCCCCCATACACATGTACTCCGGCGGTGCCTACGGGGTAGATGCTAATGAGAGGGGCTTGCGCTTCTTTGGCATCCCAGGTGTTATCTTCATCTTCCTTGTCCGGCGTTTCCGTATTCCATGGGCTATCGCCTAATTTGATAATCAGGTCCACATCCTCTTCCGGGGTTACAGATTCGCTGCTGATGGCAACGAAGACGCGAGTCTCATTGATGTCGACCACTGCGAAGTCATCCAGCTCGGTTACATCTCCTTGCTCCAGCAGAAAGGGGACTAATAAGGATATGTTTTCCGTAGGCTCGTCATCGTTCAGGAACTCTAATTCATCCTCCAGTCTTATGGGTGTATAGGCTCCCAAGAGCAGGGGGGCGGTGCCAAGTTCCTGAGAAAGTGTTTTGAGGGCTCTCTGTGTTTGTTGTATGAAAGAAGTTCTGGAAGCTAAATCTTCCGGCTCCATTCCACAGAGGGCGGCCGCCGGTGCTACGACGAGTTCTGCGCCGTGGTCTATGCATTCTCTGTACCCTTGGACGATGCTTCGTACATTGGCCGAAAAGTCGCCTACAAGGGGGCTATTCTGGATGATGCCTATTTTTTTGAGGATGGACGAGGAGTGGTAAGATTTGGGCATACGACCATTGTGCCTTTTTCTGCTCCAAAAGGCAAGGCTATACCACGTTATACCATGGCATAAATGATGGTGCTTTTTTTAGAACAAGTTAATGGGCAAGGCCGTACCTGTTTCTCCCAAGGTGAAGGAGATGCCGAACCCTTCTTCCTTTTTGCCGCCATTATCGCGCATAAAGAAGGTGGCGCCTATGTACCATGCCCCCACATTTCGGAAAATGGAGTATTGCTGAATAGGCATGCGCTTTTCCGTTACATCCCACTGCCAGCGTGCTGCAAGGGTGTAGCGCTCATTGATGCGTAAATTGGCCTTCAGGTACCACTGCTCGGAATCCTCCTGCACGGGGTGGTCTTCAATGGTTCGATAACCAATGCTGGTTTCCAGCCACGCCCACGGTTGGTAGGTAAGGTCCACCGTGTACTGGTGGAAATCATCGCCCCCTTCAAAGGTGGGTGTTTGGGATTCCAAGGTGAATATAAGGCGTTCCGTGGGCCTGAAGGTAACAATGTTATACAGGTTTGAGAATTGATTGTCACTATCAGGCTTGTCGATATTATAATCGACAAAAGCATCCCAGTTCAACACGCGGAGGCGATCACCATCGGAGGAGGATACCAGTGTGTTTTGGAAGCCAAGCCTCCATACTGTCCACGCACCCCAGCCGTCAATTCCGGTGAATCCGCAGAGGTCCAACGGCATGGGCGTGCTGGTGCTGCTCCCCAAGGTTGTGGACCAGGAATCTACTTGCGGTACCAACTTGTTGGAGGAAGAAATGGTGCCGTGGGAGAAGGTGGCATAGGGGCGTGCAATGTGGGTTAATCCTTTGAGCCCCATGCGCGACACGCTGAAATTGTGATACTGACGGTGGAATTTCAAATCGAAATCGCAGCTTACGTAGCCTAAGAAACGGTTATCGGAGCCGACTCCTCCCACATCGTAGTACCCTGTGTATCCAAATCCGGTTTTTGGGGTTACGTTCAGGAATTTAAGGAGCTTGAAACTTGTGGTTAGCTCATGCGTTGTATTCACTCGGAAATAGCGCTCCCGGTTCATCAAACGCTGGTAGTATTGTTTTACTTCACCATCCCGGAGGTTGTCCACCATGTCTCTATATGCCAAGTATTGCTCTATGGGGAGGTCTTGGCGCATAATGGCGGCACTATTGTTTGTCTCGTAGGTTAAGCCAGTGTTACCCAGTGCCGTGCGTACTCGGTAAAAGGAGGCCTCGACACGTTGGTCTGTGCTGTAGAAGTCATTTGGCGCAAAGCGCGTATATACCATGGCTTGTGTGGTATCGCTCGTGCGGGTCAGGCGAACTGTATTGTCCGGCTGGTCATCCGTACGCGCCAATTCGTCCATGAAATCTCGGAGGAAATAGCGATCGCTCAGCACATTGATGTTAGTGGCAAGCTGCCAGTCAACATGTCTGTCCTCAGCTTCTGGCGTCACATCCCAAGCGGCTTGAAGAGCGAGGCGGTAGCGCTCATGAGGCGTATCCAGACGCTCCAAATCCGTGGGGTTAATCATGGGTTTGCGGTCCTGAACATAGTAGGTACTCAGGCCGGTAAGATTGGGGTGCTTTCTGGACATTTCTACATTTTCGGTATCCAATCCCACAGCAAGACCGCGGCGCGTGCGGAAATCCGCCCGGATGGTGGCTAGGTAATCCGCCACAGGCATACCACCGGAAACACGACGATTCCCCAGCAGGAAACCATAGCTGTTTTCCAAATAAGTACCCCAGTGAGATTTTGCGCCGAATCCGGGCATGTACCCCTCTCGGGGGTTGAGCGAGTGAGAGAAGGTGAACCAGCCCAGAACCGGCACGGTCACATCTCTATCCCCGGCAGCGATGCTAAGACGCGATACCTGCCCATAATCCCCGGGGTAAATGGTAAGTGTGCCGGTGCCTACCCATGTGCCCGGTTTTTCTGTATCCTCCGTGGTAACGTAGGCATCGTGAATGCGAATAAACTCCTTACCCTCTTCGTCCTTCTTGTATTCAATACGGGAACCGCGAATGAGCAGCCCTTGGATTTTGACGCGTACTTGCCGAACGTCCACCTCTGCGTTTTTCCAATTATAAAAACCTCCGTCCTTGGCTTTTATCAGGATCTCGTCTTGGTGAATCGTCGTGGCTCCGCTAAGGGTTGCTTCGCTGCTTTGCAGGTTAGCCTGCATGGCCTGAACTTCCATGTCAAGCCCCTCGTTGCTGCGAATACGAATAGGATTGCTCCCTCCCACATAGGTGAAGAGACGCTTTTCGTTATCGTATGAAATATCACCTCCCACGTTTTCAATGGTAATGGCGGAGGGGATATTAAAGTCCGCTGCCCCCGCAGCACTGATGACTCTCCCTGTTAAATCAATAACGGGGTTGCGGGCCGGAGCATCGGAGGCAAAAGCCTCGCTTGGCAGAGGTACGAAATCTGCCCCATATACCGCCGAATGTGCCAATCCCCCCAAAACGAGAGCCATGGCAAGGCGAGAATTCTTCCTGCGTCCCTTTGAATGCTTCTTCCCCATTTGCGTTATCTATATTGCCCCAAGTTGGTGTTTTTGTCAAGTTCCGAGGAGGCTTCTTTTCAGTATTTCCCCCGGTATCGCTCCACAATGCGTCGGTTGGCATTTTGCATATCGACAATGACCATACAATCCAGAGTATTACCAAAATCCTTGTCTACACCGAAGGATACCATGCGCCCTCCCAGCCGGAGGTACTGGCGCAGTAGCACGGGAATGCCTTTACCATCCGGTTCCAGTGCGTTCACCAGAGCGGTGAGAGCCCGTACATCCGCCACAGCTGTGGGGAGTAACCGAGCATCCTCAGAGCGCAGCTCCATCTCGAGCGGCGGGTGTTTGGCTGAGATATGGGGCGAGAGTTCTTCCAGCATGCACTGGCTCTTCAGATAGGAAAGCATGAGAGCGCGGGATGCTTTTGTATAATCTGCCGATATACTTACAGTGCCGTACAGGTATCGATATTGGGGATAACGATTTAGGAATTGCCCGATGCCCATCCACAAGGTGTCGAGCGCGGCCGGATGCCGTTGGTAGGCTGCTGTAATAAAGGCTCGACCCATTTCCACGCCCTGAGACATTTCCTCTATGAAACGGGACCCAAGATTAAAAAACAGGGAGTTATAAATGCCCTTAGCACCGTTGTCTCTGGTAATTAAATCTGTGCGTCCCATGCGGTATGCTCCTGCCAGTTTCTTTTTGGCTGGATCCCACATAACGAGATGGTCGTAGTGGTAATCGTAATCGTCCAAATCGCAAGGTGTGCCGGAGCCCTCTCCCACAGCTCTGAAGGTGATTTCCCGCTGTACTCCGATTTCGTGTAACATGTGCGGGATTTGCATGGCTGTGACACAGTAAACATTTAGACCGGAGCTTTCGTGGGCATAAAGTAGTGCTTCTGCCGGTAGCGCCGCTATTTCCTGCGCGAGGGTTTCTTCATCCTCCTTGGGCTCAATGGGCTTCATCTCGCGCGGTAATTCCTCATTTGTACGGAGGCTGCTGTGCTGCGGGATGTATTGCAGCATCATACTGCTTAGTCTCAGGAAATCCGAGAGGGCGGTATCATTTTCGAATCGTGCAATGGTGGAGGGTGTGATGGGCTTGCCGAGACGAATCGTATGGAGAGTGCGGCTGTCGCGCTTAATTTCCCGCGCCAGAAGCGCCGCTCGATGCTGTTTGCAGAGGATGGTAAACAGCTGGAAGAGCAGGCCTGTTCTGCCGGCAATGTGCATGGGAACCACTGTGGCACCTGTTTTGCGAATGATGCCGGCGATGTTTGTTTGCCAGGGGTCATCTACAACGCACCTATCCCGGTGTGAGTAGGAAGCCGCAGAACCACTGGGGAATACTAAAATGCAATGTCCTGCTCTGAGCCATTGCAGAATTTCGCGCATCCCGGCCATGTTGGCACGTTTAGCCGCTTCTCCTCCGTACACGTCCACCGTGATTTCGTAGGGCCGCATGCCGCGAACGCAGCGGAGCCATTCGTTCACCACGATTCGGACATCGCTCCGAACTTTCATGGCAATGTCGCCAAACATGAGACCATCCGACATGCCGTGCGGATGATTGCAGACGATGACGCAGGGTCCGTCTTTGGGAATGTTTTCCAACCCGCTAAGCTCATATTTAAGCGGAATGTGCTTGCAGGCTAGAGAAAAGAAATTGTCCTCGGAGCCGTTATCCCAGTCCTCTTCAATGTGAGAGTGCGCAACATTGAGCTGGTGGAAACCCAAGAATCGTTCCCCCAGATTCAGCAGCCACCCCGGAATCTTACTACCCCAGGAGACTTGCTGGGCTAAATCTGCAATTTTCTTTTTCATGGTATTATCCTGCCAGTTGGAAAACGTGCTGTTAACTCGCATGCTAGCACAAAGAGCAGGAGGGGTCAATGTCAAAAGAATGCAGAATAGTTAATCTTTGTTAGATTTTTTGGATGAGCTTTTGCTTTCCTTTTCTTCCTGATACACCACCGTGGGATTGATTTTAGGGATAACGTTGATGCTTCTTGCCTTGCGGTGAGTAGCGCGAGTATGTTCCAGTAGCATAGCAAGGCGCTCCATCTGCCCCTTGATGTCGTATACTTGCATGAGTACTTCCGTGCCGTTTTCAAGGGTGATGATGATTTTCCATTCCTTGGGACGGAAAATTTCCTGAATGGCAGGGATTTCTATCAGGCTGTATAAATTAGCCGCAGCTACCAGTTCCACAATAGGACGGCGTTGTTTTTCGCCGATAACGGCTCCGGCCTCAAAACGTTCTACATCGTCCGCTTGCAAGTACCACACCGGCACCCCCATAAAGTCGCGGTGGTATTCCTCTCTTATCGGGAAGAGAACCCCTTGCGGATCCATGAAGAGGCGTTGTCGATTGCCGGTATCTGCACCGCTTTCCATTTCAACATACGCAATGGGTATACGTTCTGTTACTTCAATGAATAGTGTTTCCGGAAGTTCTGCCCGGATGTGGGCCGCCTCGATGCAGGGGTGCTTGAGCAGGGTGTTCTCCATTCCTGCGGCATCCAATGTAGCCATATTGACGGAATCTTTCAATCCCAGTAGCTGCATTGCTTGGCTTTTGCTGATGAGCTTGTGGCGGGATTCGTAAGAAATATGGTCGATGCTGAGGCTGTAAGCCTTTTCCACTGCCAGCATAATAGCATATCCGGCACCGGCAGTTATGGCGAGAGAGAGTATGAGTATAAGAACCCAGCGCTTTAGCCTGCGCCATCCGCGGCGCAGGGCTAATATGCTGAACAGGCGCTCTTTGAGGGAGAGTCCCCCCTCCAAGGTTCGGATGTTTTGTCCGGATGTATGAGAACGCCGTCTGTTCTTGTTACTCATGAAATGGGGGCTCCTTCTTTAGCGGGGCTGGTTCAGGGATACCTCCGCAATGCGGGTGCAGAGTTCGCCATACGAAATGCCGGCTGCCTTGGCCGCTTTCGGGAAAAGGGAGGAACCTGTCATCCCGGGAATTGTGTTGATTTCCAATACATAAGGCGCTCCGTCATCCGTGAGCAGGACATCGACTCGTCCGTACACTTCAACCTGAAGAGCTTTATATGCAGCTACTGCAGCGGCTTGCACGGCTTTTGTTTCTTCCGGAGTGATGTCTGCCGGGCAAATGTAGTCAGACCCGACGCCGCCGTAGAGAGAGGGATATTTGTTGTTTTTATCGTAGAAGCCGCTGCGGGGGCAAATGTGAACCACGGGTAGGGCTTCCCCGTTGAAGATGGCAACGGTAAGCTCCTTTCCTTTAATAAATTCCTCTACGAGGATTTCTTTTCCGTATTGAGCCGCTTCCTGTACGGCTGCCGGAAGTTGAGCTTCCTCGGTCACAATGTGTACGCCTACGGAGGAACCCTCACATGGAGGTTTGATGACACAGGGAACCCCCATAGACGGAAGCTGCCCTGCGGTAATTGTTTCGCTGCGTGGAGTGGGAACTCCTGCTACCAAAAAAGCCTTTTTAGAAAGAACCTTATCGAAGCTAACTCGGCTGGAGGCAGAGCCGGCTCCGGTGTAGGGTATGCCCAGTTCTTCCAAATAGGCTTGGAGCCCGCCATCCTCCCCATAGGTGCCGTGGATAATGTTGTAGCAAAGCTCGGTTCCTTCCGGGATGGCAGGGCGCTCGGAATCCACCACTACGGGGGTTACGGCAGTGAAGCCTTCTTCCCGCAGGGCCTCCAGTACCGCCCGGCCGGATACGAGGGATACTTCGCGCTCAGAGCCGGGGCCACCCATCAGTAGGGCTATTTTTGTATCTTTAGAAAGTTTTTTCATTGTTTTGAAAAGTAAAAAATCAGAATTCGGCTTCGCGGTCGCCCATTACCTGAACTTCGGATTTCAGGGTAATGCCGCGCTCCTGACTGGCCGTGCGGCGGATGAGGTCAATAAGTTCTGTTACATCCGTAGCTTTTGCATTGCCGGTATTGATGATGAAGTTGGCATGGACTGTGGATACTTGTGCCCCGCCAATGGAAGCACCTTTTAGGCCTAATTCTTCAATCAATTTTCCGGCAGGGATGCTATCCGGGTTTTTAAACGTGCAGCCGGCACTCGGCTCCAGAGGTTGCGTATTCTTGCGGCGAGTACGGTAAGACGCCATGGTGGACTCGATAGCTGCGGAATCCGCACCTATCGAGCCGGAGAAAGTGGCTTGGAGAACCATATTGTTTTCGAACTCGGGAATGCTGCGGTATCTTGCCTGTTGCATGGCATCTTTGTTAAAGCTCACGAGGTCGCCGTCCTCATTCAGGGCTTGAGCTTCGCGGAATACCTGCCACATATCTCCACCCATGCAGCCGGCGTTCATCCGCAAGCTGCCGCCTACACAGCCGGGAATTCCATCCATCCATTCAAAGCCGGAAATACCGTTTTTCGCGGCAAAAGCCGCAAGCTTCTTGAGCTTTACCGCAGCTCCTGCCACAATGGTGTTTTCCCGGAGTTCGATAGTATCGAAAATGCCGCCGGTCGGGTGAATTACGGCGCCTCGAATGCCGCCTTCCCGCACAATGAGATTGGAACCTCTTCCTACGATATGTACGGGGATGTTGCGCTCCTTAAAGAAGTTTACAACGGCTTGCATGCCCTCAATGGTATCCGGCTCCAGCCAATACTGCGCAACACCGCCCACTCCAAGCGTGGTGTGTTTCTTCATCGGTTCGTACAGGCGGCAGGGGAAATCTGCATTGCATTCTTGCTTCATTTCCGTAAGCAAACGCAAATCCTCCGCTATGCGTTTTCCTGCTTCGTGTACGTTTCCTGCCCCCAGCGTAATGAAGAGGTCTCCCGGGCGAAGCTGGTTGCCTACCACATAGTGGGCTTTACTCAAGTCGGGAAGGAAGTTCGCATCCACCGGAGCGTTTTCCAGTACAGCGTCCACAATGGTTTGCCCGGAAACACCGGGAATGGGGGGCTCGCTGGCAGGGTATACGTCCGCCACATAGAGTTTATCCACGTTTTTCAATACACGGCCAAAATCGTTGCGAAGCAATTTTGTGCGCGTGTACCGATGCGGCTGGAAGAGGACAATCAGGCGTTCCGGTTTCAGACTCCAGGCTGTTTGCAGTGTGGCGTCAATTTCCGTGGGGTGGTGCCCGTAGTCATCCACAATGCGGTAATCGCGGGAGAGATACTTCGTTTCAAAGCGGCGCCGGGCGCCGGCAAAGGAGGCTAAACCGCGTGCAATGCTGGCAAAATCGCACCCCATTTCAATAGCTGCAGCTGTGGCTGCCAGAGAATTGAGTACATTGTGCTTGCCGGGAATACCCAGCTCTACGCGACCAAGAGGTTCTCCCTTGTGGCATATGGTGTAGAGCGTACGCCCCCGTTTAATGGTCAGGTCGGAGATGGTGTAGTCCGCATCCTCCCAGCCATAGGAAATAGTGTTCGGATACCGGGAGCAAACATCGTGTGCGCCGGCATCACTCTTGCAGTAGAAGATGGTTCCGCGTGTTTGGCGGCAGAGTGTATGGAATACTTCTTTAATGTGGTCCAAATCGCGGTAGAAATCGAGGTGTTCGGCCTCGATGTTGAGGATAATGCTGTGTTCCGGCAGATAGTTCACAAGGGTGCCATCGGACTCATCGCCCTCGGCAATAAGGTATTCGCTATCTTCTGTCCAGTGGGCATTAGCACCTAACACGGGTATTTCTGCACCGACATAGTGGCAGGGGCGAAGCCGCCCTTCCCGAAGCAGGTGTGCCGTCATGGATGAGGTTGTGGTTTTGCCGTGTGTGCCTGCCACCACAACTCCTTTCTTGTTATTCAAAATAGCAGCCAGACACTCAGCTCGACGCAGACAAAGGCTACCCAGCTTGCGAGCTGCATGCAGCGCAACGTTATCCTCACGAATTGCACTGGAATAGATAACAATTTCTGCATCCTGTACCGCATCCGGACTATGCGGGCAGGAGAAAGCAAGACCGGCTTGTTGAAGTCGCTCTGTTTCCAGACTTGTCACACGGTCACAACCGCTCACGCGGTGTCCCATTTCCAAAAGCATGCGGGCAAGGCCGCTCATGCCGGCTCCTGCCACGCCAATCAGATGAATTCGAACGGGATGTTCCCTGTCCAGTAGCCGTTTGCGTAACTGTTCAATCATAGCACCGCGCGTTATTATATATCATTTTGATGCACAAGCAAGGCAAATATCAATCCGAGGGGGACAAAAAAGCCACCTGCTTAATGCAAGTGGCTTATGAGGGAAAGATGGGCTGTGTCGCAACTAGGCAAGATGGGTAAGCCCGGCTTTATGCACAAGCTCTGCTTCCTGTTTGACGCGTACCTGCAAATCCGCCAGCGCGTTCATGTAGTAGATGTAAGCATCGTACGGGGAGGGGTAGGGGGTAAAACCATTGGTTTTTTCCATGTAGTGGAAATGGTCTGCACTTTGCAGCTTTCTCCAAACGTGAATCATATCGCGATCTTCGCTGGCTTTTACAGCAGCTTCTAAATCGTAAATCTTTTTGATTGCTTCCTGCTGCATCACGTTGCCATTCCACATGGTTGTGGTGCCAAAGGTAGAGCATGTGACGGGATTCGGGCAATCCACGGTTCCGGTGGAAGGGAAAAGCCGCACTGCTTCACCGGGGGTAACGAACACATTATCCTCGAAAAGAGCAGCGGTAATCATGGTGCGCCAGAATTCAAATACGCCCGTAGTGTCCGCCTGGCGTTCTCCCAGCGTTTCATAATCCATGGATATGTTGACTACTTGGCCGCTTTGCTGAGTTAACCAATCTGCGAAGGTGTACGGAGAAAGAGGATATTCGCTCCAAGAGGGATCCACACGGCGGTTTGCCAAATCGTTGGAAAGGTGCCTATTGCGAATAAGTGTTTTCGTCTTTGCAATTAACGGGGCGCACTGTAAATCATTGGTGTGTCGGTTGGACATCATGCGGCTGTTGCCATCCGCCATAATGCCTTCGAATCCCATATTGTAGGCTTGTGCGGCAATGGCGTTGGAGTAAAGCATGCCGGTATTCCACAGCACTGTGGGGCGTTGCTGGAAGAGCTGCTCAATCAGGTCGCAGTGTTCCTGTACTTGTTCTGCAAATTCCTCCGGGGAATATAGAGATGCCAAAGAGGCGTAATAAGGCATGGCTAAAAACTCCACGCAGCCGGTTTCCGCCAGTTCCTGAAAGGAACGTATAAGGTCGGGACGATGGTAATGTGCCTGCTCCAAAATAACGCCGGAAATGGCATAGGCCAGCTTGAACTTTCCGTCGGAAAGCTCAATCAGTTGTTTTACCATTCGGTTGGCCGGCAAGTAGCAGCGTTCCGCCACCTCGCTGAGCATGCGCCCATTAAGAGCATCATCCTCGTAGAAGGCGTGTTCCCCGATTTTGAAAAAATCATAGGGAATCAGCCGGTTTGGCTGGTGAGCATGGAAGGTGAAAGAAAGATTCATAACATTATTTTGTTCTGATTTTTTTACCAGCCCAACACATGATGGTAGACCTTCAGCATCTTATCCGCTGCGGTATCCCAGTTCGAGTTCTTGATATCCTGCGCACTTTGCTCTGCTACCCGCTTGTAGAGTTCGTCGTCCGTGATGAGGTCGACGATGTGCTTTGCCATCATATTTACATCCCAGAAATCGGCTTTTAAGGCACCTTTCATCACCTCTGCCACGCCACTTTGCTTGGAAATGACGGCGGGAATGTTAAATTGTGCAGCTTCAAGTGCAGAAAGGCCGAAAGGCTCGGATACGGACGGCATGCAATATACATCTGTCATGGAGAGTAATTCGTTTACTTTCTGTTTGTTCAGGAATCCGGTAAAGTGGAATTTATCCCCTACGCCGTGGAAGGCTCCTGTTTCAATCAGCTGGCGGAGTTTTTCTCCGGTACCGGCCATCACAAAGCGTACGTTATCCGTTTGCTCCAGCACGCGAGCCGCAATTTGAAGGAAGAATTCCGGACCTTTTTGAGCAGTGAGTCGCCCCAGAAAAAGGACTAGTTTTTCCGGGAATTTCTTCTTGCTATGGAATACATGCACCGGGTCGGCTCCATTGTGAACCGGGAAAATCTTGGCGGGGTCGATGCCATAGTGTCCGGCAGCTACTGTGCCTGTGTATTTGGATACAGGAATAACAGCATCTGCTTGTTCCATGCCGTATTTTTCGATGTCGTAAATCCACCCTCGGGCATCAGCTCCGGCGCGGTCGAATTGAGAAGCATGCAGATGCACCACAAGCGGCTTGCCGGTAACTTTTTTCACCTCCACGCCGGCCAGATAAGTCATCCAGTCATGCGCATGCACTACATCAAAATCGTACTTGCGCGCCATTACGGCACAGATTTTGGAAAATTCAATAACCTTGCGGGCAAGGTCTCCGGCATATAAATCCTCCTTGCCGGTAAACAGCTCCAAATCCGCTTTGTGAATGCGGGAAAAAAGAAGTTTTCCCTCTCGCGTCAGAGTGATGTTGCCGGGGGGTCCCTCTTCGCATGCGTATGGGTCGAGATTGATAGGCGCTTTGCCCACAACGGTAAAACTTTCGTAGGTATATCCCTCCTCGAGAGTCTCCATTTGCTCGTGGCGTAGAGTGTTAACGCCTGTTAGCTCAAATCCGTCGTAATGCGCATTCGATGCCGCCTTGGGAACTATGACGGAGAGTTCTACCTTGCCGGAAAGGGCTTTGGCAATGCCCATGCAAGCAACCCCCAACCCGCCGTTAATTAACGGCGGAAACTCCCACCCTAATTTCAGAACTTTAATTTTCCTCATACTCTCTCTTATCTATATTCTTAGATGCGTGGCAGGCTTTTTTGTTCATTTGCGGAGAAATTAATTTGCATCCCCGCGTTTATCAGTGGGTAATAAAACGAGATGCTTGTCTGAAGCATACTCGGATGGGGTGCGCTGCGCGCGGAGACGGCAGGAAATCAGTGTTCCTGATTAGCCTGTCGGATGTCCTCTAAAGCTGCAATAAAATCATCCAAAATTTCTGCCGGAACCATAATACGGTCGCGGTTGGAACTCACTTTTTCGGTGATGCGAACCACGCGGCCGCGCGCGTTGCTCTTGAGGTCGATAAAGAAGGTCTTCCGATCCGTAATGATTTTCTCGGTGCAGATGATATCGTCGTCCACGTTCATAATCGTTGTGTTGAGTGTTGAAAAGAACTATGAGACTTAATATAGCACACGGAGGCAAATGCGTCAATGCGCAATTTGTCGGCAGTATCGTATTTTTTGCAAGAAGGAGGCAGAATTAGATAAGTTCCTTCATGCGGGTTACCGTAATGCCGGGTACGATGATGCGCGAGCCGTCCGCGCGGCTGATGATAGGGGAGCCATCTTCCACTATGCCGCAGAAAAAGCCACATATGCGTTCCGTATCCGTAATGGCCACCACGGGGCGGGATTCTCCCCATGCCGCTTCCAATGCCGGGGTAATGGCTTCCAGCCCGTCTTCGACAAAGTCATGGAACATGTCTGCCAAGACATCTCCCAAAATAGTGCGGAATTTCTTCACCGAGGGGCAGACCGGCACTAAATCCGCCATGCGCGTAAGGGGATCCTGTGTGTGGGTCTCCAGTTCGCGAACATCGTTAAACATGTTGATGCCGATGCCGATAGATGCCATGGTGGAGGAGGGGCGTTCGACAAGGATGCCGGCCAGCTTGGATTTACCCACAAGTACATCATTCGGCCAACGGAGGCGCAGACCGGGGATGCGGTAGGGCTTTAGTGCTTCAACGAGTGCCGCGCCTGCGACAAGTGGCAGCAGTCCCCAGTGGCGGGGGGATTTGGAATTCAAGGGGACATTATACGTCACCCACAGACCTCCGGGGGTTCCATACCAAGTGCGATTGAAGCGACCGCGACCTTTTGTTTGCGATAAAGCATTTACCACAGACCAAGCCGGCAGTTTGCGCGCTTCGTTGAATGTGGATTCACATTCGCTCAGTTCCTTGACTTTCCATTGAGAACTCACGGCAGAGATTTTACATCAGAAGCCGCTGCACGTCTATCCTAAAAAAAAGAAAATATGTCAAATGTGGGGAAAATGACACGAGAAAGACCCTCTGCGAGTGGCAAATTGCCTTTTATTACTACCAAAATTAGACTTTGAATCTGCTCCTATGTGTGCTAGGATATTGCCCATGGATGCCACGTTTGCCCTTATTTCTCTCGGTTGTGCCAAAAATCAGGTGGATTCGGAAATTATGGTAGGCACTATGCTGGATGCCGGATTCCGGCAGATGCCTTCGGAGAAAGCAGATGTGCTTATTATCAATACCTGTGCGTTTATTGACCCTGCTAAACAGGAGGCGATTGATACTATTTTTGCTGCCGTGCGTGCCCGGGAGGCCGGGGCGGCTCCGGCGCGGCAGAAAATTATCGTGGCGGGATGCCTTTCTCAGCGTTACGCTGGGGAACTTGTTTCTCTCATGCTGGAAGTGGATGCCTTTTTAGGGGTGGATATGATTACGCGAGTGGCAGAGGTGGCGGCCGCATGTTTGAATGGGAAGGCAGAGAAAGTGTATAGCACGAAAGTTTCTACCTATTTGCCGGATTATGGTGTGGCCAGATTCCGCATTTCCCCTTCCCATTATGCCTATGTGAAGATTGCAGAGGGGTGCAATCACGCCTGTGCATACTGCGTAATCCCCCGAATTCGCGGTGGACACCGCAGCCGCCCGCAGGCGAACATCGTGCGAGAGGTGCGTTCTTGGGTGGAGCAAGGAGTGAAAGAGATTAACCTGATTGCTCAGGATACTACTTATTACGGGATGGATAAGTGGGAAAAGCGTGCCGGGAAAACGGATGGCGTGGATTCCAGCCGGGGAGAGTCTTTAGCCAGCCTGTTGTGCGCGCTGAATGCGATTCCCGGGGATTTCTGGATTCGTGTGCTGTACACGCATCCCGCCCATTGGAGCCGGGAGCTTATCGATACTTTTGCTGCATGCGAAAAAGTGGTGAAGTATGTGGATATCCCATTACAGCATATTGCGGATGATATTTTGGAGTCCATGCGACGAAAGACAGATGGTGACTATATTCGCCAACTCATTCGCGAGCTTAGGGATGCTGTACCGGGTATAGGGTTGAGGACTACCTTCATTTCCGGACTCCCCGGAGAAACGGAGGAACACCATGCAGAACTGCGGGATTTTATTCGCGAGTTCCGCTTCGAGCGTGCGGGGGTGTTCCCATACTCTCGGGAGGAGGGGTCTCTTGCGGCTAAAATGAAAAATCAGGTACACCACGCCACTCGCAAGCGCCGCAGTAATGAACTTTCCATGATTTTGGCGGGCATTGCGGATGAAATCGGGCAGGGTTGCATTGGGCAGCGTATGCGTGTGCTGGTGGATGCCCCGGGGCTTGCGCGTGGCCCGTGGGACGCCCCGGATGTGGACGGTACGATTCACGTAAATCCTTCCCTGCCTGTGGGCGAGTTTGCGGAGGTGGAGATTGTGGATGCAATCGCTTACGAGCTTTTTGCGGAGGGCTCGGAGGATGCCTCGGCAGAAGAATAAAACTCTATCAGAATTTTGTACTTGTCAGTGCGGGGGGATTTGTTGTACAATGATTCCGTACGTTATGGATATTCAACCGAAATTCACCCCCGTGCTGGATCCGGACTTTGTTGCTCCGGTGCTTTGGAATAAAGTGTTCGAAGAGAAGGCTGCTGCGACTCCCGGCTCCCATACTGTGGACTTGGCTCTTACTCGATTGGATGGCACTTGCTTCCGCTGGAGCGGCAAGGTTCTTCCTCATGAAGGTGAGAACATCGCTCTGAACAATCAATATGTTGAGCGAATCGTTAAGTTCTTGCTCTGGATGAAGGGTGGCTGCACCATCATGGTGGCAGGCGACGACCAGATTGCTGATATGCTGGCTGCCACGTACTGCGCCGGTGGCGCTCGTGAGTTTGACTGGGATTTCATTGGTAAGAAGATTTATGACCAATCCATTTCCGTGGTGAAGGTGGCCTCTGCGGAGGAGCTTCCCGCAGAAAACTCCACTTCTGTATCTCTTGGGCGTAATTTAGATGGTTATCGCATCGGGTTCGACCTTGGCGGCTCTGACCGCAAGTGCGCTGCTGTGGTGAATGGCGAGGTGGTGTACTCCGAAGAAGTGGTTTGGGATCCCTACCACCAGAAAGATCCCAACTACCAGCTGGAAGGCGTGGATGATTCTCTTCTTCGTGCAGCTAAGCACCTGCCTCAGGTGGATGCCATTGGTGGCTCCGCTGCCGGTGTGTATGTGAACAGTGAGCCTCGTGTAGGGTCCCTCTTCCGTGGTATCTCCCCGGAGGATTTCGAGAATGTCATCCGCCGCATGTTCTATACGCTCAAAGAACGCTGGAGCGAGCGCATGGGTAAGGATGTTCCTTTCGAGGTGGTGAATGATGGCGAGGTAACGGCTCTCGCCGGTGCTATGGGAATGAACGATGATGCTGTTCTTGGTATTGCAATGGGCACATCCTTGGCTGCCGGTTATGTGGACCCGGAAGGTCATATCATGCCTTGGTTGAATGAGCTTGCCTTCGTGCCGGTGGACTACCAGCAGGATGGCGGCGTGGATGAATGGTCCCGCGATAAAGGTGTGGGCGCCATGTATTTCTCTCAGCAGGCTGTGGCTCGTCTTGCTCCCCGTGCCGGGTACGATTTCGGTGCCATGCCCTACCCGGAGCAGCTTAAGAAGGTGCAAGCCGCTATGCTCGAAGGTGATGAGCGCGCCCGCCGTATTTACGAAACGATTGGCGTGGAATTCGGCTACACGATTGCCTATTTCGCAACTTTCTATCAGGTTCGCAATCTTCTTTTTCTGGGGCGTGTGGCCACGGGTGAAGGCGGTCAGATTATCATC
>CAYSYD010000011.1:0-29736 GCA_964435145.1 uncultured Akkermansia sp. | reverse complement strand
TTGTATCCTGCGACCCGGTGATTGGCTACCTGCACCGCGGCATGGAGAAGATTGCCGAAAACTGCCATTACAACCAGTTTGTGACTTACACGGACCGCATGGATTATCTGGCTCCGATGAGCAACAACATCGCCTATGCCTGCGCCGTGGAGAAGCTGCTGGGCTGGGATCTGCCGGAACGCGGGCAAGCCATCCGCGTGCTGTGCTGCGAGCTTTCCCGCATCTCCTCCTGCTTCCTGGGTACCGGCGTGTACGCAATGGACTGCGGTGCCATGACGGCGTTCCTGTACGCTTTCGAGGAGAAGGAGCGCGTGCATAACCTCTACGAGCAAATTTGCGGTGCGCGTTTCACCTCCAGTTACACCCGCATCGGCGGTATGACTCGCGACCTGCCCAAGGGCATTGAGAAGCAGATTCTTGACTTCTGCGACAGCGCCCTGCGCACGGTAGACGAGATGGAGAAACTGCTGCTGCACAATAAGATTTTCATTGACCGCTTGGTCGGTGTAGGCGTTATCACCAAGGAGATGGCTCTGCAAAACGGCATGACGGGTAACAATCTGCGCGCCAGCGGCGTGAAACGCGACCTCCGCAAGACGAATCCCTACCTTGGATACGAGAAGTACGAATTTGATGTACCCGTAGCAGAGGAAGGCGACTGCTACGCCCGCTTCCAAGTGCGCATGGAAGAAATCCGCCAGTCCGTGCGTATTATCCGCCAAGTGGTGGCCACCATGCCCGGCGGCCCCATCTGGGTGCAACTGGATAAGGGCATCCTGCCGAATAAGAAGGACGCCATGCAGGGCATCGAGGAGTTGATTCGCCAGTTCATGGTAAGCACGGAATGCGTAAACGCCCCGGCCGGCCAAATTTACTTTGCCGCAGAAAACCCGAAGGGTGAACTGGGCTTCTTCCTGGATTCCCAAGGCGGCGGCATTGCCAACCGTTTGAAGATGCGCAGCCCCTCTTACTGCACCCTTTCCATCCTGCCGGAGCTGCTGCCGGGTCACTTGGTCAGCGATGTGGGCGCCATTCTGGGCTCCTTCGACTTTGTGCAGGGTGAGTGCGACCGCTAATGCCCCCATCCCCTCCTCTCCGAAATAAGATTTACCCCTTCAACACGCGACACCTCATGTCTGAAACTCCTAACGCGATTGACGCCATTACCGCCGCCAAGCCTTCTCCGGGCGAGCAGCATTTCCCCAAGTTTGCCGTGACGGATAAACTGGTGGAAGCAGCCCAAAAGTTGGTGGCTCGTTACCCGGAAGGCAAGGAGCAGTCCGCCGTTCTCCCCATCATCCACATGGTGCAGGAAAAATTCGGCTACATCTGCCCGGAAGCCATGCCTTGGATTGCAGAGATGTGCAAAAGCACACCCATCCATGTGGCCGGTATTGTAACCTTCTACCCGGGCATTCACACCATGTGCCCCGGCAAGTACCACTTCCGCGTATGCCGCACCATCGCCTGCTCCCTTTCCGGCGGCGAGGAGCTTATTCCCTACATCTGCCAGAAAATCGGCGTGAACCCTGCCGATATGAGCGATGAGGAACCCATGCTGGTAAGCGCCGATGGCCTGTGGAGTGTGGAACCGGTGGAATGCTTGGCTAACTGCGGATTCGGCCCGAACATTATGCTGAATGAAACGCTGTACTCCCAGGTAACAACCAAGACCATCGATGAGTTGATTGCCAAGTACTCCAAATAACCCCCTCTGCCTATTATCTCATGAGCGCCATTACCTATAAACCCGGTTGCGAGCCGCATCCGCGCGAAACGCGCCGCATTTTCCGGAACATTGACCGCAAGGGGTATAATCCCTCCATTGCCTGCTTCATCAAGGACGGCGGGTACGAAACCCTCAAGAAGGCCATGGAAATGGAACCTTCTGCCGTGATTGATGAGGTGAAGAAGAGCGGCCTGCGCGGCCGTGGCGGTGCCGGCTTCCCCACCGGCGTCAAATGGACCTTCATCCCCAAGGGCAACACCAAGCCGGTATACCTTGTTTGCAACTGCGACGAATCCGAACCCGGCACCTTTAAGGATCGCTTTGTGGTACACCAAGACCCGCACCAGCTGATTGAAGGCATGATTATTGCCTGCTACGCCGTGCAAGCCCACTACGCAGTTATCTACATGCGCGAGGAATTCCCGGAGGCTGCCAAAATCATGCAGAAAGCGCTGGACGAGGCCGAGGAAAAAGGCTTCTTGGGCAAGGACATTCTGGGCAAGGGATTCGACCTGAAGATTGTGCTGCACCGTGGTGCAGGCGCCTACATCTGCGGTGAGGAAACCGGCCTCATCAACTCCATCGAAGGTGTACGCCCCTACCCCCGCATTAAGCCGCCCTATTTCCCGGCCGCCATTGGTCTGTGGGGCTGCCCCACGATTGTGAACAACGTGGAATCCCTCTGCCAAGTGCGCCAAGTACTCATGCGCGGAGCAGAAGCCTTTGCCGCAGAGGGAGCCCAGCGCTCCCCCGGCACCCGCATCATCGGCGTTTCCGGCGATGTGAAACGCCCGGGGTACTACGAAATTATCTCCGGCTCCCTCACCTACGGCGAACTGCTGTACGATATCTGCGGCGGGCCGAAGCGCGGTCGCAAGTTCAAAGCCATTATTCCGGGCGGTGCCTCCGCCAAGGTGATGCGCTGCGATGAGGTGCTTAAAGGCCGCAACCCCGATGGCTCCGTGCGCGAGATGAGCATTTTTGATGTTCCGCTGGATTTGGACTCCATTGCCCAGCACGGTTCCATGAGCGGCTCCGGCGGCGTTATCGTGATGGATGACAGCCGCAGCATGCCCAAGGTGCTGAACAACCTGAACCGCTTCTTTGCCTGGGAATCCTGCGGCCAATGCTCCCCCTGCCGCGAGGGCAACCCCTGGATGCTCAAACTCTCCACCCGCATTTGCGAGGGCAAGGGCTCCCCGGAGGATGTGGACCTCCTCAAATCCGTGGCCGATAACATTTGCGGACGCACCGTGTGCGCCTTTGGCGAGGCCTGCTCCTGGCCCACTCAGGCATTCACCACCAAGTTCCGCGATGAGTTCCTGGCCCTTACCAAGCCGATTAATGCGCTCAAGCCTCACTCCGACGAAACGAAGGAGGCCCGCAAGTTCCTGACTCGTGAAGACTAACACCTTTTGATAGAATGAGTACAAAACCCTCCATACTGCCGAAAGACGCCGCTGCGGCCGAAGGCAAGGTGAACGTTCAAATTAACGGCATCTGGTACCGCTTCCCGAAGGGAACCCGTATTGCCGATGCCTGCAATTCCGTGGGCGCACATGTTCCCTGCTTCTGCTACCACCCCAAACTCTCCGTGGTAGGCTCCTGCCGCATGTGCCTTGTGGAACAGGGCATGCCCCCGCGCTTGGCTCCCGGTGCCACCCCCACTTATGGGGAGGACGGCTACCAGCCCATCTCCTGGATGCCCCGAGCCATTATCGCCTGCGCCAATACCGTGGCGGAGAACATGGGTATCCGCACCACCGGCAAGCTGACCGAGGAAGCCCGCCGTGGCGTGCTGGAATTCCTGCTGACCAACCACCCCTTGGACTGCCCCATCTGCGACCAGGCCGGTGAATGCAAACTCCAGGAATATACCACGGACTACGGCAGAGGAACCCACCGCTTTACCGAAAATAAGACGAAGAAAGGTAAGAATCTTTCCATTGGTCCGCGTGTCAATCTGGACCAGGAGCGCTGCGTACTCTGCCGCCGTTGTGTCCGCTTCATGAAAGAAGTGGTGGGCGAGGAGGTACTCGGCGTGGTAGGCCGTGGCACCCACAACGCCATTGCCTGCTACCCCGGTACCCGGCTGGACAGCAATTACTCCATGAACGTGGTGGATCTCTGCCCCGTTGGAGCCATGACCAGCAAGGATTTCCGCTTCAAGATGCGTGTGTGGTTCCTGAAGAGTACCCCCACCATCGATGTGAACTGCGGCACAGGCACCAACATCAACATCTGGACCCGCGAGCAGCAAGTCTACCGCATTACCCCCCGCCTGAATGACGAGGTGAATAGCTGCTGGATGCCGGATGACCACCGCCTGAACTACAAATTCATCAACGCTCCGGAGCGCCTTACCACCCCGCTGATAAAGACGGACGCCGGCGCCAAACAACGCCCCACCACTTGGGATGCTGCCCTGAATGTGGTGGTGGAGCAGCTGCACCGCATGGCTCCGGCGGAAACGGCCATCGTGGCCTCCGCCCGCATGACGAATGAGGAACTCTACATGGTGCGTGCACTGGCTCGCCAGCTCGGCATCACCAAGATTGATGTGGTACCCCGCAAGGGGGTGAATGATGGCATGCTGGTGAGCGAGGACCGCAACCCCAACACCAACGGTGCCAAACTCGTACTCGGCAAAACGGGCAGTGGCCTTGCCACCATCCGCCGTGGTGTGCGCAATGGCAGCATCCGCTTCGTTATCGCTCTGGGCGAGGATTTGACCGGCGAGGAAGCCGGATTCACCCCGGAGGATCTTGCCGGGCTGGATTACCTGCTGGCTGTTCACCACACGGAAAATGCCACCACCAAGGCGGCGGACGTGGTACTGCCCGGCGTAACCTTCGCAGAGAAGTACGGCACCATGATTAACGTGACCGGCCGCATTCAGCGCTTAAACAAAGCCATTGAACCCATCGGGGATTCCCGCTCCGACTGGGCCATCTTCCGCGAGCTTTCCGAGCGCCTCGGGTGCGACTGCGTACGCGTCATTGCCTGCCCCAGCCCCATGATGGTACTGGAGGAAATGGCTCAGGAATTCGCCCCCATGAAGGGACTTACCTGGGGTAACATAGGCAATGCCGGCAAAGTCATTATCGAAACGGGCGTGACAATCCCCCTGATTGAGCGCAGCAAAGCCAAGAACTAATCCCAACACAGAACACAACATCGATTTATGGACGCTATCTGCAACTGGTGGAACGACCTGATGTCCAACGACATCTGGTTCTACCTGCTCACCACGGCGGTGAAGCTGGTAATCATGTTCGCCCTCATTCTGGCTTTCGTAGTCCTTTCCGTATGGATTGAGCGCCGAGTTGCCGGCTGGATTCAGGACCGCCCCGGTCCCAACCGGGCAGGTCTGCCCCTCTTCCTGCTGCAACGCTTCGGCAGCAAGGAAAAGCAGCCCCTCAAGGATGTACTCCACTTCTTCGGTATCCCGGAGACCGGCTGGATTGCCCGCCTCTGCACATGGCTGCGACTCGACCGCGAAATCCCCACTTTCGGTCTCATGCAGCCCTGCTTGGATGGTGGCAAACTCTTCCTGAAGCAGGAAACCACCCCCTCCTATGTACGCAAGCTCTACTTCATCGTGGCTCCCATGCTGGTGCTGGGACCGCCCATGGTAGCAGCTGCCGTACTTCCCTTTGCTTCCTGCGTGGATACCATTTATGGTTCCATTTCCATGTGCGTAGCGAATTTGGATATTGGTCCGCTGTGGATTTTTGCCATCTCCGGGCTTTCCGTGTACGGTCTCACACTGGCCGGCTGGTCCTCTAACTCCAAGTATCCCTTCTTGGGTGGCTTGCGTGCCACGGCTCAGCTTATTTCCTACGAGGTGGCCATGGGGCTTTCCGTCATCCCCTTGCTCATGATGTTCGGCACGCTGAACCTCCAAAGCATCGTCCAGTATCAGGCCGACAACGGCTGGACTCTGCTTCCCCTTTGGGGTGAAGGCCTCAGCCTGCAACGCTGGGTCATGATGCTGCCGCTGGGAATCAGCTTCCTCATCTTCGTTACCTGCGTCTTTGCGGAGGCCAACCGTACCCCCTTCGACATGGCAGAGTGCGAAACCGACCTCGTGGGCGGTTACCACACGGAATACTCCTCTATGAAGTTTGCTTCCTTCTTCATGGGCGAATATGCAGCCATGGTCATCGGTTCTGCCGTGGTGGTCACACTCTTCCTGGGTGGCTGGTCCATCGGCTTCGGGGCGGATGCCGCCTTGGCTTCCTACAGCCAGTGGCTGGCCGTCCTCTGCCAAACGCTCATGTTCATTGTAAAGCTGCTTGCCTTCATCTTCTTCTTCGTGTGGGTACGCTGGACGCTGCCCCGTTTCCGCTGGGACCAGGTGATGAAACTCGGGTGGCTCGTCTTCTTGGAGCTGACCGTGGCCAACATCTTCCTGACTGCTGCCGTTCTCTATTTCGTCAAGTAACATCCATTTCTCATCATGTCCTACATTCCGATTAAGCGTCCCAAATTCTCACTGCTCGACAAGATTTACGTTGTGGAGCTTGTCAAGGGACTCATCATCACATTCAAGCACTTGGCCCTTTCCCTCATGGGCAAGAGCCGTGGCAAAAAGGACTTCAGCAACAAGGGCGTAGGCATCTGCATGCAGTTCCCGGAGGAACGCTGGGATGCCCGCCTGCCGGAGTACTACCGTGGCGCTCCCACCTTGGTGCGGGGAGAGGACGGGCGCGAGCGTTGCGTCTCCTGCCAGCTGTGCGAATTCATCTGCCCGGCACGTGCCATCACCATCACCCCCGGGGAGGTAGACCCCACCTCTTCCTGCCAAAAGCAGGAGAAGGCACCGGCCAAGTTCGAAATCGACATGCTGCGCTGCATTTACTGCGGTATGTGCCAAGAGGCATGCCCGGAGCAGGCCATCTTCCTCTCCAAGGAATACCTCATCACCCTTACCGACCGCAAGAAAGCCATCCGCGACAAGGAAACCCTGTACCGCTTGGGCGGCATGCGCAAAGGCCTCGTCAACAAGTGGAACCAGTACAAATAATAACGATACAGCCATGATTGAAACCTCTATCTGCCAAATCGTGTTCTACGTTTTTGCGCTGTTGGCCATTTTCTTTGCCATCTGCGTGGTAGGCTCCCGTAATCCTGTGAACTCCGCCATGAACATGGCCCTGAGCTTCGGCTGCGTGGCAGCCATCCTCTTCGGCCTTGGCGCCCAGTTCCTGGGCATTGTCCAAATCATCGTCTATGCCGGTGCCATTCTGGTACTTTTCCTCTTCGTCGTCATGATGCTCGACCTGAAGGACGAAGAGCGCAACACCGGCAGCATGCGTTCCGCAGCAGTGGGAACCACCATTGCCGCCATACTGGCCGGGCTCATCACCAGCATTTCCCTGAGCCTTCCGGGAGCCACGGAAATCTCCTGCCCCATGGCCGCCATTTGCGACAACATTGGGGAGCTTGCTCCGGGAGCAGAAGCCACACAGGCCACACCCACCCCGGGCTATGGTGGTTCCCTGCCGGCTCTGAGCCCCGCTGCGGCGGCTAAGACCGTGCAACCGGGCATCAGCGATGCGGAGGCCGCTAAGGCCACCTCCATGCAGGACATTCGCCTGCTGGGGCAAACGCTTTATACGCAATACAACATTGCCTTTGTCATCTTGGGCTTTGCGCTGCTTTCCGGCACCGTGGGTGCAGTGGCGCTGGCACGTAAAATCCGTAAAGACTAACACTTTCTGCAAACCATGATTCCGTTAGCACATTATCTGATACTCTCGGGCATCCTGTTCTCCATCGGGCTGGCCGGGGTACTTATCCGCAAGAACATCGTGGTCGTGTTCATGTGTTTGGAAATGATGCTGAGTGCCGCGAACGTGGCACTGGTAGCTTTCTCCCGCGCACAGGGCACGCAGGGCATTCCCGTATACGATGCCCAGGTACTCTCACTATTCATCACCGCCATTGCTGCGGCCGAGGTAGCCATTGGTCTGGCTCTTATTGTGGCCATGTTCCGCTCCCGCCGCAGTGTGGAAAGCACCGCACTTAACACCCTGAAAGATTAACCCCCCGGCACACTGATATGATACAGAATCTTCCCTGGTTATTCCTCCTGTTGCCGCTGGTTGTAGCAGCCATTGATTGGGTATGCTTCTCCAAGCGTCCCTGCGTGGCCGCCACGCTTTCCCTCCTTTCTGCGGCCGCCACCTTTGCCCTGTGCGTGGCCTACCTTCTGGGGCTGGAAACCGGCACCCCCGGCACCTATACATGGATGCCCGCCTCCGTGGAGCAGTTGAATCTGCACCTCGGGCTGGTGATGGACCCGCTCGCCATGCGCATGATGCTCGTGGTCACCGGCATCGGTCTGCTTGTACACCTGTTCTCCCTGGGCTACATGAAAGGCGACAGCTCCAACCTGAGCCGTTACTTTGCGGGGCTGAGCATCTTCATGTTCAGCATGACCTGCATCGTCATGGCATCCAACCTCGTCATGACTTTCATTGGTTGGGAAATGGTGGGCTTCTCCTCCTACCTGCTCATCGGCCATTGGTTCCACAAGGACAGTGCTGCCGATGCCGCTAAGAAAGCCTTTATCACCAACCGCGTGGGTGACTTCGGATTCCTTATCGGTATCCTGCTTACCTTGGGCATTTTCGGCACCATGAACTTTGCAGAAATGGGTGGCAAGGCTGCCGGCATAGCTCCGGCCATGCTCACCGTCACCATCATCTGCCTCTTCTGCGGCGCCGTGGGTAAATCCGCCCAATTCCCGCTGCATGTGTGGCTGCCCGATGCCATGGAAGGCCCCACGCCCGTATCCGCCCTTATCCACGCCGCCACCATGGTGGCAGCCGGTGTGTACATGCTGGTGCGCCTGCAAGTGAGCATGGGCACCGCCGCCTTTACGGACACCGCCTGTATGGTTATCGCCACGGTGGGTGCCATCACGGCGGTATTAGCCGCCATCATCGCCACCCAGCAGGACGATATTAAGCGCGTGCTGGCCTATTCCACCCTTTCCCAGCTGGGCTACATGGTCATGGCCGTAGGTTTGCTGGCCGGGGAGGCCGCCATGTTCCACCTGTACACGCATGCGTGGTTCAAGGCTCTGCTCTTCTTAGGTGCCGGTGCCATCATCATCTGCTGCCACCACGAGCAGGATATTTGGAAGATGGGCGGCTTGGCCAAGCGTATGCCGCTGACGGTTCTTTGCTTCCTCATGGGTACTTTTGCCCTCATTGCCATTCCGGGCTTCTCCGGCTTCTTCTCCAAGGAAGCCATTCTGGATGCAGCCTTGGCTAAGTGCCCCGTATTCTTCTGGGTAGGAGCCGGCGTGGCCGCCCTCACCACCTTCTACATGGTGCGTCTTTGCATTGTGGCCTTCTTGGGCAGTGCCCGCGACCACGGAGCGGAGCATGCCAAGGAAGCCGGTGCCACCATGCTGCTGCCGCTGCTGGTACTGGCCGTCATGGCCATCATCTCCGGCTATGGATTCATTGCGGATTGGCTGGTACCCTTCGAAGGCTTCCACGCCCATGGATTTAGCGTGGGGCTACCCTTCTACGTCAGCATGGGGGCCTTGGCCATTGGTCTGTTTCTGGCCGTAGCCATCTATGGTTTCGGCAAGCGCGGCAACGACCCGCTGGCCGGCAACTTTATTTCCCGCGCCCTGCGCAACCGCCTTTACATTGACGCTTTGTACGACAAGGTACTCATCGGCGGTATTCAGGAAATGTTCTCCCATGTGGTGGAATTCATCGATGCTGCCTGCATTCGCGGTCTGCTCGCCCAAGGGCTGGCATGGATTACCACCCGCATTGGTATCCTGCTGAGCTGGATCCAGAACGGTTCCCTGCGCAGCTACACCGTAGCCGCCGGACTTGGTGTTGTCATCCTTGTCTACATCCTTGCCTTCCAACTCTAACCTTTTTATCACACCATCATGCTTATTTGGCTTATACTCGTACCTGTGATTGCAGCAGCCTGCATCGGCTTGCTG
The DNA here is from genome assembly GCA_964435145.1 of uncultured Akkermansia sp. Classification (GTDB taxonomy): domain Bacteria; phylum Verrucomicrobiota; class Verrucomicrobiia; order Verrucomicrobiales; family Akkermansiaceae; genus Akkermansia. Next base: position 20,023 of record CAYSYD010000011.1, on the reverse strand, counting down.
AAGACACCGGGCCGCCTCACAGCCCTCATCAGCGCCATCATCACACTGGTGCTGGGAGCAGCTGCCATATTCTGCCCCGAGTGCTGCGCGGAGAGCAGCACGGGCACTTTCCTTGGCATGCCCACCCAGCTCACGCTGGCACTTCCCCTCAGCCGCATCATGGTCGTTCTGGCACTGCTGGTGACCGTGGCCGCCGTGGCGGGCATGAAAGCCCCCAACAAGGATGCAGAGCGCAGCTGGGCCATCTCTGCCCTGCTCATCTCCACCGGAGCCATCGGTGCCTTCATGTCCGATAACATTGTGGCCTTTTACGGCTTCCATGAGTTAGCCCTCATCCCGACCTTCATCATGATTGGCTGCTATGGGCGCGGTTCCCGCCGCACCATTGCATGGACGGCCACCATCTATCTGGGGTTGGCATCCATGGTATTGCTGGCCGGTTTGCTGCTGCTGTGCGTGCAGATGCATGCATGGACCTTCAGCGGGCTGTATGCTTCCGTGCAAGCGGGCATCATGCCCGGCACGCCCTGCCTGATTGCCGGCCTGCTGTTGGCAGGTTTTGGCACACTGGTTTCCCTGTTCCCCTTCCACACATGGGCCGCACCGGCTTATGCCAGTGCCCCCACGCCGATTGCCATGCTGCATGCCGGCGTGCTGAAGAAGTTCGGCTTGTATGGTCTCTTCACTCTGGCGGCCATCTTTGGGCCCAAGTGCGGGGAAATTTTCGGCAGCTGGAACAACGTGCTGCTTGTGCTGCTGCTGGGCAACGTTCTGTGGGTGGGTTACGTCACCATCTCCCAAACACGTTTGGACGATATGCTGGGTAACTCCTCCGTCATGCACATGGGTTACATCTTCTTGGCCTTTGCCGCCTACGTTGCCATGAACGGCAACAACGAACTGGCCTTCCAAGGTGCTGCCCTTCTCATGCTGGCACATGGTCTGACCATCGCCCTGCTCTTCCTGCTCACCGGGCAGATTGAGCAGCAAACCCGCACGCTGGAATTGGATTCCATGGGTGGTCTTGCCACCAAGCTGCCCCTGCTGGGTTTCCTCTTTGGTCTTGCCGGCATGGCCAGCATCGGCCTGCCCCTACTGGCCAACTTTGCGGGTGAGTTCACCATCTTCGTTTCCTGCTTTGCGGGATGGACGCCGGGCAGCACGGAATGCACCGGAATGCTGAGCTGCATCAGCAATCTCTTTGCCGGTTTAGGGCCTGTGCAGCTTGCTCTTCTCTTTGCTCTGTGGGGCTTAGTCATCAGCGCTATTTACATGCTGCGAGCCTTCCGCCGCATCTTCGAGGGTGAGGTAGGGCGAGCCTGCGCTCGCGCCACGCGCCTGAGCTGGCTGGACATCGCCGCAGCCGTATTCCTGGCTTTCTTCATCGTACTCTTCGGCATTCTGCCGCCCACCTGCCTGTAAGTAAACCGACACCTTATCTCCTGCTATGAACATCGAATCCACGATCTCAGCCACCTATAACTGGTGTCAGTTCACCCCGGCCTTTGCACTGGTGGGGCTGGCAGCCCTGCTTCTCATGGCGGATACCTTCCTGCCTAAAGTGCCGAAGCGTCTGTATGCATTCATCGGTGCGGCGGGTGCATTTCTGGCCGCCTATTTCATGGCCAAGGCTCCGCACTTCAACACCTTTGGCTTTCTGGCCTGCTTCTCCACGGGGCTCTGCCTGCTCTTAGCCTTCGATTACAAGGTCATCTCCTGCGCCTCTATTGGCGGAGAGGGGAACGAAGAAGGCACGGGAGAGTTCTACGCTCTGCCTTTGGTAGCCTGCGCCGGCATCCTCTGCCTTACTCAGGCCAAAGACCTCATCATGCTCTTTGTGAGCTTGGAAGTCATCACCCTGACATCCTACGTACTCACGGGCTACTTCCGCCGCAATCAGGGTTCCATCGAAGCCGGCATCAAGTACCTTGTGCTGGGTGCGCTTAGCACCGGGCTTCTGGTATTTGGTGCAGCATGGTATTTTGGTATGTCCGGCTCCTTCAGCCTGGATACGAATGTAATTGCCGGCGCACTGCGTGGCGGCGTGGCCGGCACGGCTACCGTGGCAGTGGGCTTCCTGATGGCCGTGGCGCTTCTTTTTGCCGGGGCCTTCTTCAAGGTAGGCGCTGCACCCATGCATGTATGGATTCCGGACGTGTACCAAGGAGCCCCCACTCCCACGGCGGCATGGCTGGCAGTGGCCTCCAAGACGGCCGGTTTTGCCATGCTGTGCGCGTTGGTGGTACCTTTTGTACCGCTGGCTATTCCCGGCACGAATCTGGGCAACATCTTCATCTGCACCTTCTCTCTTGTGGCTGCCGCCACCCTGCTGATTGGTAACTTGGGAGCCCTGCGCCAAAACAATGCCAAGCGCCTGCTGGGTTACTCTTCCATTGGTCAGGCTGGCTTCATCATGGTCTTCTTCCTGAATCTGAATGGGGCGCTGGAGTTCCTCGTTTCCCAGTACCTGCTGGCCTACACACTGGCTACGGTGGGAGCTTTCTACGCTATTGCCATGGTGCGCACGCAGCGCGGCAGCGAGGAGATTGCCGCATTCCGAGGCTTGGGCAAGAGCAATCCCCGCACGGCATTCCTCATCACGGTTTGCATGGCTTCCTTGGCAGGTGTACCGCTCACCATGGGCTTTTTGGTGAAGATGTACAGCTTCATTGCGCTGGTGGGTGCAGTGCAGTACACCAGCTGCCTGTACTGGTTGCTGGGCATTATGATTATTTGCGCTGCAGCCGGTTTCTACTACTACTTCAAGATTATCCGCGCCATGTATTGGGACAAAGCTCAACCGGAGGATAAGCCTCTGTGTGTGCCGGTAAGCACCGGTATCGTGCTGAGTTTGTGTACGCTGGCTCTCATCATTCTGGGCACCCTGCCCCTGCTGGTCAGCTTCCAGTAAAGCGCGATTTTCCCGCTTAAACGAACGCCCTGCAACCATCTCCCGGTTGCAGGGCATTTTTACTTTACAGGGGGGGGGGAGGGGCAGCCTCAGCGCATCAGAGGCACCACATAAAGGTTTCCCAGAGTCAACCATATGGGCAGCGATACAAAGGAACACACCGTAGTAGCCAGAAGAATCTGCGTGCCGACCTCCGGTTTCCCGCCGAAGCGTTTGGCCAGGATAACAGGAATCACAGCACTGGGAATGGCACTCTGAATCACCATGATGCGCTTAATGAGCGGATCCACCGGCAGCAACCATGCCAGCAGCAAAATCAGCACCGGGGCCAGCACCAAACGCGTCAACAACCCGGAAATCAGCATCCGGGGCTGCCATGTAAAATTGCGGGACAAATCGTACATGGAGCAGCCAAAAAGAATCAGGCATATGGGAGTGGCCACAGCCCCCACCATCTCCGCCGTCTTCATGATAGGCTGGAAGCTGACATAGGGGCCCAACCCACAAGCCACCAAGGCCAGAGAAACACAGACCGCCAGCAGCGGGCCGCGCAGCAGCATTCCCAAACGCAAATCCTTAGCCCCCCCGCACATGAGGATAACCCCCAAACTCCACACAAAAATTTCGCATCCCAGATTATGGATGAACAGAACCCCCATGGTGGGATCCCCCGGAGCGGTAAAGAGCATCTGCACTACCGGCACCACAAAAAACACATAATTCTGCACACCGGCAGTGAGGGTGAAGGTACGCAGGCCGGTGCCTATCCGCAAGCGCAGGAGCCACGCGACCAAATAGGCGGCCAGCACCCCTATGGCCAGCTCCAGAAAGCCACAGGAAATAGCCTGCAAGGTAAAGCTGACGGAGTTCATGGTGGGGTTAGCCTCCACCACCATATAGCGCATGATGTTATAAAAAATCAGGCAAGGGTAGCCCACATCCATGGCCAGCTGCATGATGACGGCATCATGCTGCGGTTGGATGGCATTTTTATGCCGCAGCCAAAACCCGATGCCGAAGAATACGAACACGGGAATAGCTGCCAGAAAAGAATTGAATACCAAATCCAGCATAGAAATAGGGAGGTGAGTGGGGTGGAGTTATTCGCCCAGCACGCAGGCCAGAGTGGAGGCCACCGTCTCAAAAGCTGCGGACACGGGATGTTGCGCCGGGTCCTCCAGCGCCACGGGGCGGCCCTCATCTCCGCCGGAGCGGGTGCGGGTATCCAGCGGGATTTGCCCCAGCAGGGACACTCCCAGCTTACGCGCCTCGCGTTCCCCCCCGCCCTCGCCGAAGATGTGATACACCCGGCCATCACTCGGGCAGAGGAAATAGCTCATATTTTCAATCAGGCCAAGGATGGGTGTTTCGACACGTTGGAAGAGTCCTACCGCCTTGCGGGCATCAATCAGCGCCACCTCTTGGGGCGTAGTCACAATCACCGCTCCGGCCAAATCCACCGTTTGCACAATGGAAAGTTGGATATCCCCCGTACCGGGAGGCATATCCAGGATGAGGAAATCCAGACCGCCCCAATCCACATCCCGCAAGAACTGCTGCACATAGCGCGTAGCCAGCGGTCCGCGGGCGGCAATGGGCGTATCCGCATCCACCAGCAGCCCCATGGAGAGCAACTTCACCCCGTGAGCTTCCACCGGAAGAAATTGTTCTTTCTCACTGCAGCCGGGGCGCTCTGTGGTGCCGAACATGAGTGCCATGGAGGGGCCGTAAATATCCAAATCCAGCAAGCCGGTGCGGTATCCCAAGCGTGCCAAGGAGACGGCCAAATTGGCGGAAACGGTACTCTTCCCTACCCCGCCTTTTCCGGAAGCCACGGCAATCACATGCTTCACCCCGGGTACGCTGGATTTCCAATCGGCAGGGTTATCCTGTGCTTCCCGCTCGGCTTTTTTGCGTTCCGGGGCATGGTGTTCCAGATTGACCTCCACCTCCGCCACACCGGGCAGAGCCTTCACCACGCTCATCACACGTTCGTACACATAGCGGGGAACATCCGAATCCCGGCTTTCCACGCAGGCATCCACCACTACATTGCCGGTAGCGGATACGGCAATGTTCCGAATGAGGCCGAAAGAAACAATATCGCGGCTAAAGCCCGGGTATTTCACCGTAGTCAGGGCAGCGCGCACCAATTCCGGCGTTAATTCTGGAGTATTCGTCATGCTTGGGATATTCTAGCATGCTCCCCCCCCCGGGGCAAGTCCAACATTTGGCTTGTCTCCACGGATTTTCGGGTGTACAATACCCGTGAACATGAAGAAAACCATCCTCGTAACCGGCGGCACCGGATTTGTGGGTGCCAATCTCTGCCACCGTCTTATTGCCGAAGGCCACCGTGTGATTTGTCTGGATAACAACTACACCGGCAGCTTGGACAATGTGAAGGATTTGCTGAATCTCCCCCAATTCCGCTTTGTCGAGCATGATGTGATTGATGCTTGGCAGTGCGAGGAAAAGCTGGAGCGCATCTACCACTTAGCATGCCCGGCATCCCCTCCCTTCTACCAAGGGAGCCGCTCCATCTTCACCACCAAGACCTGCGTACTCGGCTCTCTGAACATGCTGGAGCTGGCAAAGGCCCACGGAGCCCGCATCCTCTTTAGCAGCACCTCCGAGGTGTACGGCGAGCCGCTTGTACACCCGCAAGTGGAGAGTTACCGGGGCAACGTGAATCCGAATGGCATCCGCGCGTGCTACGATGAAGGCAAGCGCTGCGCAGAAAGCCTCATGTTCGATTACCACCGCCACGAGGGGGTGGATATCCGCGTTATCCGCATTTTCAACACATATGGTCCGCTGATGAACCCGGAGGATGGCCGCGTGGTTTCCAACTTCATTTGTCAGGCATTGCGCGGGGAGGATATTACCATATACGGCGAAGGGCAGCAAACACGTTCTTTCCAATATGTGGATGACCTTGTGGAGGGCATGGTGCGGATGATGGAGAATGAACAAGGTTTCCTTGGGCCGGTGAATCTTGGTAATCCCGGGGAATTCACCATCCGCCAATTAGCGGAGAAAGTGCTGGAGAAAATCCCCACACAAAGCAAGCTGGTGCAGTGCCCCCTGCCCTCCGATGATCCCACCCAGCGCCGCCCGGATATTACACTTGCCGGCAAGGAGCTGGGCTGGGCGCCCACTATAGCCCTCTCCGAAGGGTTGGATAAGACCATTGCCTATTTCCGCGCCAAGCTGCAAGAGCAAGGCAAACTCAACTAAGCTCTGCGCAGCGCGGGCATGCCTCCACCCGGTGGCCCGGAGCCACCTCCACCACCGGGGGGCGGGTGTTTAACAGCGAAGCGGGTACCCCCATTCGCTGGCAGAAGCGGCAGCCTTCTGCATAATCTCTTATGGCGGAAACCTGCCCGGGAATGGTGGGCAAATGGGATTTGCGCGCATACTGGCGCCGGGGCATAGCCGCCAGCAAGGCCTTGGTGTACGCATGGCGAGGATTGGCAAACAGCTCCTCCACCGGGGCACTCTCCACAATACGGCCGGCATACATTACCAGCACGCGGTCGCAGTGCTGGGCAATTACGCCCAAATCGTGTGTAATAAGCAGCGAGGAAGCCCCCATTTCCGTACGCAAATCCCGCAGCAAGGCCAAAATCTGCTGCTGCACCGTTACATCCAAAGCCGTTGTAGGCTCATCCGCAATGATGAGACTGGGGCGGCATGCCAGGGCCATAGCAATCACCACACGCTGGCGCATCCCACCGGAAAGAGAGCCGGGATACTCCAAGACCCGCTGTTCCGGGCTGGGAATTTTTACATATTTCAGCAGGTTAATCGCCTCGTGCCAAGCGGCATCCACCCCCATATCCCGATGTAGCATGAGTGTTTCTGCAATCTGGTTCCCTATGGTGTGTACGGGGTTTAGCGCATTCATCGGCTCCTGAAAAATGACGCCTACGCGCCCGCCTCGCAACTCCTGCAGCTTGCGGGGGGACATTTTCAGCACATCCTCCCCTTCGAATAGCACCTCCCCCGAGAGAATACGCCCGGAGGGGCGCGGGAGCAGGCGCATCAGGCTCATCGCGGTAACGCTTTTACCACAGCCGCTCTCTCCCACAATCCCCACACAAGCACCGCGAGGCACCACAAAACTCACATCATCCACCGCGCGTAAGAGCCCCCGCTCCGTTTCAAAAGCGGTGGTAAGGTGGCGCACTTCCAGCAGATTTTCGGAATCGAACATCATGGTTGATTAGGAGAGGGTTCGTGCTGTTTCGGCAAGGGGATTTCCAATTCATTTTCCGGGAAAGCAATCCCGGAGGCGCGCGCTTCCAGCGTTTGGCGTTTCAACGCCTCATCAATCCAGTACAAATGGCTATCCAGCGGGTCGTAATAACGCGGCGGGCAGAAGCGGCAATCCGGTTCATCCGGCCAGCGCAGCCAGCGCCATTGGGCAAAGCGCCAGTACGATGTAGTCCACCCCGGCACCCAGGCCAAGCTCTCTGCCACAAGCTGCTGCACGCGGTGGTGCGCCGCCACAGCCTGCCCATGAGTACGCGCCACGCGGCAAGCATGAATCGCCCGGTCTATGGCCGGGGAACTCGTAGCCGTAATGTTATTAGTACCAAGCATGGGTGTACCATCCCGCAAATAAGCAAATCGGGAGGAAAATAAGGGGGCGGGATCCGGCACAGGGGGGGAGAAGCCCCAAGAAAATACTACGGCCTCGTGTTTCTTATTACGCACCTTGGAATACAGCACCGTATCATCCATTTGGTCCAAGCGAAGATCCAGGCCACAGCGGGCGGCCTCCTCTCGCAATACATTCATGCAGTTGGTATAGAGCGGATCTATGCGGGCACTTACCACCACCTGCAGGCGCTTACCCTCCGGCGTGTACAGAATACCATCCTTCCCCTCCTCCGTATAACCGGCCATGGCAAAGCACTCGCGCGCCTTTTCCGGGGAATAGGGTAAGGCTTTGAGGCTCTCATCCGTATACTCCCCGAATCCTGAGAAGTAGGACCCCAGACGCGTGTAATCCCCACGGAAAATGGTATCTATTACCAGCTGGACATTGAGCGCATGGTGAAAGCCCCGGCGCAGTGCCTCATCATTAAATGGCGGGCGGGAGCAATTCAGGTGGAAGCCAAAGCAACTGCGCGGCCATATGTTACTGAAATGCACCCGCTGCACATAGCCTTTATGCACGGCATCCATCTCCAGCCCCTCGTACCAAAAATCGGCATCGCGGGCAGAGAACACATCTATCTGCCCAATGCGGAACAACTCCCGCACCTTTGTCGGCTCCGATACAAAGGAATAAACCAAATGGTCCACGTTACAGGAATATCGGGTATATTTACGATGGGCAGCCCACCAATTCGGCACGCGCGACATCGTTAATTGCCTGCCCCGAATCGTGCCGTTCGGGTTCACCGTATAGCCACCGGTGGTCGGTGCCACACGCCACAGGTAACGTGTGGTAAAATCCGGCCCGAACTCTGCATAAAACGAAGTACAACTCGCAGGAATGGCAGCATAGAACGGAGCATGCGGGCGCGGTGCCGCCAGCGTTACCGCCAAATAATCATCCCCATAGATGGTGATGCGGGAAAAATTCCCCATGTAATAATCATTGTAGAAAGGCTCCGCACTATACGGAGAAGTCCGCACAAAGAGAGAGCTTACAAAATCACGCGTTGTCAACGCAGCGCCAGAGGAGAAGCGAGCATTCTCATCAATATGGAAATAAACCGTACGGCCATCCTCCGATACAGCCCATCTATCCGCCGTGCCGGGAATGAGGGCTCCGGTGCCGGGGTGCAGGCGCACAAGGGGCAGGTCCACATCATCGTACACATAGCGGCGAGTGGCATTATTGCTATTGGGGCCGAAGGGGCGAAAGGTATTGGGAAAGGAACGCTGGAGAGCCATGCGCAGCGTGCCGCCTTTAGTGGCCTTAGGGCTGCCCAATTCCGGCTCATTCATACCATCCTGCCATTGCAAATCCTCCGGCAACTCATTACGGCGGCGGAACACGAGGTAATCTCCCTCTCCGGCTCGGCGGGAAAGCCCCTGCAAATCCTGCCAAGCCGTCAGGAAACGGATACCGGCCAGCTTCATGGTTTCGCTGCCCGGGGTGGAGGTGAACCACTCCAGCATAGCCGTTTCGCACTCCTTGCGGCAAGCCTCAACAGCGCGAGCCAAATACTCTTTTACCTGCCGGTTCCACTGCTCCGGGAAGCCCCGGAAGCCGGGCGGCATCGTCCAATTTTGGACATAAGCGGGCACGGCATCTTCCTTTGTATAGGGGAAAGGGAGCAGCAAATCCGAAGGCGGGCGCCAAAACATTCCCCGGAAGGAGGAATGCTGCTCCTCATTGCAGCCGGGCAGAAGCAGCATTGCACATGCTGCCAGCAGCCATACACTCCATATGCGTATACGTTTCATTTACTCGTAATAGGTATGGCGGCGGGGGTCCATCGCTTCGCGTACGGCTTCCCCGATAAATGTAACCAATAACAGCACCACCACCAATGCAACGAAGGCGGAGGAAACAATCCACGGACAGGACAGTTTGGAAAGGCCATCGTTCAACAACCGCCCCCAACTGGCATATGTATCCGGCAGGCCAAAGCCCAAATAATCCAGAGAAGCCAGAGAGAGAATAACGGAGGCTATGCTGAAAGGCACCAGCGTCACAATGATACCCGTAAGATTCGGTAAAATATGGCGGAAGAGGATATGGCGGGTTCCCGCCCCCATCACCTTTGCCGCCGCCACATACTCACGGGTTTTCTCCTTCATCGTGGCAGTGCGGATAAGATAAGTCATGTGCATCCAGCCGAACAAAGCCAGCAGACTCAGGATGAGGAACATACCCCGGAAAGCCAGCGGCACTAAATCCGACACCACCATCACCACAAACAGGAAGGGCAACTGGGAGAGAATCTCAATTACGCGCTGAGTCACCATATCGAAATGCCCGCCGAAATACCCCATCAGCATCCCCATGGTAAGCCCGATAAAATAAATCACCGGTAAAAAGAACAATGCAGCCTTTACATTCACCTGCAAACCGCCGAACAAATAAGCCAAAATATCGGCACCTTGGCTATTGGTTCCCAGCAAATGGCGGCCGGTAAGCGGGGGTGCGGGGTGGTAAAACACCTCTTTTTCCGTGCCGGGTTCCGTCAGATTCAGGAACTCCTGCAGGGAACCCAAGCCGGAGTATTGTTCCCGCTGCAGAGTACCGGCGGCATAAGAAGCGGAGTATACCTCACGGCGGTCGTGCGTCCAGCCATTCATATGGCCATCTGCCAAGCCCTTGCGGTAGCGCTGGCGCAAGTGCATTTGCCCATCCGGGTACAAGCGGCAAGCCATGCCGTTAAAAGGCTGTTTTCCCTCCGCATCATACAGCACTCCATCCCGCCATACCAACGGCTCTGCGGGAAAAGGCACGGCATCCATCGTGGGGTCAAAAGGCACCGGTGGCATAATGACCAGCGATGGGCCATCCGCCAGCCCCACCGTCTCCGCCAAACGGCGATAATTCGTCTCGCCCTGCGCCTCATCGCCCATCAGCCCAAAGGTACTACCGGGCAGCACCGCACGAGTAAGCGCGGGGAAATAGTACTTCCCCTCGTACACCACCATCAAGGCACGCTTGCCCACCAAGCACTGGTCCAACCCGGCCAGCACCATCAACCCCAGCAAAATCATGAGCGACCAATACCCCCGGCGCAAATGGCAAAAGCGTTCCAATCTCTTTTGAAACTGAGGCGGCAAGCGCAAACTATCGTGCCGCCGCAGCAGCAGGTATACCCCTGTAAGTAAAAGAAGCAACATGCAGCACCAGCCGAACCAGTGGCACACGCCATCCACCGCCAGCTGCGGGAAAAAGCGCGAGGGGCACTGGAGGAACGGCACCTCCCGGCTCAGCGTAAAGGGCCAGGAAAGCGTGGGCAGCAGCCAGCCACACAGCTCCCCGGCACTGCCCAGCAGCGCCGCCGCAATCAACAACATGGCCGGCACATTCTTATTCATCAGTCAAATTTCACGCGCGGATCAATCAATGCCACTAACAAATCCGATACAAGATTCCCCAGAATAATCAATACGGAGGTAAGCAGCAGCGTCCCCATAATGAGGGAGTAATCCTTATCCAGCAGGGCCTCAAAACTCAGCATACCAAAGCCCTGAATATCGAACACTCGCTCAATCAGAATAGACCCCGCCACCACAGAAGCAATCACCCCGCCCAGCGTGGAAGCAATCGGGATAAAAGAATTGCGGAAGGCGTGGCGCCACACGGCACTCCGGAAAGAGACACCCTTTGCCACGGCCGTGCGCACATAGTCTGCGGATAAGTTTTCCATCAGATTATTCTTCATCATCATCGTGGTCATCGCAAACGTGGATACCACATAACAGGAAAGAGGCAGCACCGTATGCATGGTCAAATCTTCCAACTGCTGCATAAAGGGCATACTCTCAAAACCGGGACTTACCAAACCATACAGGGGGAACCACTCTAAGCGGGCCCCCAAATATACCAGCAGCACAGCCCCCAAAGCAAAGCCGGGTACGGCATACCCCACAAAAATAAGCACACTGCTGAGACTATCGAACCAACTGCGATGCCATAGAGCCTTGAACACCCCCAGCGGCACACTCACCAAATATGTAATAATCGCCCCCAGAATTCCAAAATAAAGAGAAATGGGCAAACGCTCCAACATCATGAGCATTACCGATTCATTGTACTTATACGAAACACCCAAGCTTCCCTCCAGCAAACCATCAAACGAGCGCCTGCTGGCCACGGCACGCCAGTGCTTGCATGCCGGGGATTCCGCCAGTGCCGCAATGGCAGCCTTATCCCGGATTCCTTGGCGAGCCGCCAAACGCTCCGCACGGTTAAGAGGGGATTCCAAGCGCACCTTCCAGCCTTCCTCCTCCACCCATTCCGGCGCCAAATACTGTGGCATATCCCCCTCGCGAGTCACCTCTATGGAAGTAGCCTGCCCATTCTCCGCAGAGAGCGTAATCACCGCCACACCGGCATCGTTAAACTCCGCCTTCAAAATCTCCACCTCTCTGGGAAGCAAGCCAAGCCACTGCAAATAAGCCTTCCACACAGGCTCCTGCAAATTGAACAACTCCTCCAAACGCTCCAAATCATCATTACCGGGCATGGCAAGGGCGCTACCCACCGCCTTCTCCCCGGTAAGAGCCCCCATAGCCTGCTCCTGCAGCATGCGTTCCACCGGACCGCCGGGCACCATGCGCGTCAGGAAAAACACCAGCAGCGTGATACCTACCAGAGTAACAGGCATCATCAGCAAGCGTTTGAGTATATAGTGGCGCATGTACGCCGTATTCTACCCTTTTCTGCGGCCGCATGCAAGCGCGTATTCACACAAGCAGCGTACCATTCACGCCATAAATGTTAAAAGGCATGCCATGCCCCGCCCTCGGAGCAAAGTTAAATACCTCCTGTTGTCAGAATTTGCTCTTGCATGGGCAAAATGCAACAGGTACAATACCCCGCGCCTATGGGGGATTTAGACATCAGAGCAGCACTGGCAGACGCACGCAAACGCAAGCTGGACGACCGCACACTGGCCCAGCGCGCTGCCGATTTGGCTCAGGAGCTACTGCCGGCAGCGCTCAAAATCATCAACTCCGATGAGCGCACCCTGCTCTCCGCCATGGCACGCCTCACCACGGAGGAGAAAAACCTCGCCTTCATCCGCGAGTTATGCGGCTCCGTATTCCATGTAACCGACCCGGCCGAACAGGTGGCCAACCTGCACCACCTCATCGCCATACACGGGGGCGTACCGCCCATCTTCAGCACCATGGGCAAACTGCGATTCAAAGCAGCCGCTATGGCCTCCCGCAGCATGCAAGGCCCCGCCATTAAAGAAGTGCAGCGCATCTTCCGTTCCACCTTCGGCGGTCTCACCCTCCCCACTCAGGTAGAAAAGGTGGCCAAGAAGGTACGCGAAGGAGCGCGGGACCACATCACCCTCGTACTTAACCCCTTAGTACCGGAGGTATTCGGCCGCCACAGTGCCGAGCGTTACTACCGCAATTTGGAAGCCATCCTCACCAAGCAGGACGGCGTGGGCATCGTCATCCAGCCATGGCGGCTCTGCCCCGGGCTCTCCCCCTACTCTCCGGCGGAAGGAGCCAAGCAGCTTGCGGATAAACTCAAACCCCTGTTGAAGCTCTCCCTCAAAGGACATACCCCCCACCCCCTCATTTTAGAAAGCGGCACTGCACCCACCATGAACATCGTGGCGGAAGGGCTTCGTCTTGCCATGGCAGCGGGAGAGTTTCGCAGTGCGGATGTAGCCTTCGAGCTGCCGGCTTACCTAAAGGACAGCCCCGCCCTGCTCCGCGACCTTACAGAATGGGCAAACTCCCGTGTTTCCAAGGGAGCCGCCCCCCTCAAGGTACTCTTAGTTAAAGGCAGCCACCTTTCCGAAGAACAGCAAAACGCATGGCTGTACGGCCGAGCAAACAGTATTTGCCAAAACAAAGCCGAAACGGAAACCCGCTACAAACAGCTGGTACACCAAGCCATCTCCGCCCCGGAAAAGAGCATTGTGCCCATTATCGGCACCCATAACATCTTCGATATCTCCTATGCCCTGTTGGATTGGGGACGCAGCGGCCGCAACAACCTGCCTGTATTCTGCTTCATCTCCGGTCTGGCTAACCACGTCGGCAGAGTCCTCGGCAAAGCCGGTGCCCGCATCATGCTCACCACCGGAGTCACCACAGAAGGTGGAGAAGCCGGATTCGAGCAATATCTCCTCGACCTCGTACAGGAACTGGGACGCCCCGGCGGCTTCTTGGCCGGCAATGGAGCCCTGGAGCCTGATTCTCAAGGCTGGAGCCGCATGCGCCAAAGCTTCCTTGCTGCTTTGAGCGGTCGAGAGGAGCAAACGCACGAAAACACGGCGAATAAAGGCATCTTCTTCCATCCCGGCCCGTTGGATGGCATTACAGACCGCGCGCACATCGATGCTCTGCACGCCGCCGCCGCTGCGGAATGCGAGCGCAGGCAGGAAATGCTCCCCCTGCTGCTGGATGGAGAAATCGTAGAATCCCCCCTGCAAGGCATTAAGCGCTCCCCCTCCGCCCCCGGAATGGAGGATTACCGCTTTGTTTCCGTGGATTTCAACTCCGCAGATGTGGCACTGCAAGCAGCCGCCACCGAGGCCGTGCAAATGCCTCCCGAGCTGGACGAGCGCCGCAAGCATCTCCTCCAAGCCGCGCGCCTGCTGCAAAAGCGCAAGGAAGAGTTTATCGCCTTACTCGTGCGGGATGCCGGCTGCACCCTTGCAGAAGCAGATTCGGAGCTAACCCATGCGCTGGACGCCTTCCGCTTTTACGAACAATGCTCCGTACAGCCCGGACTTACGGACGGCACACAGGCCATTCCTCTGGGGCTGATTACCGTAGCCCCCGGCAGAATAAATCCCCTGCTGGATGCCGTGGAAGGCATTGCCGCAGCGTGGGTCATGGGCAACGCCGTACTATACAAACCTTCCCCCTACACCATACTTTTAGCTCAGCGGCTTACCGCCCTACTGGCGGAAGCAGGCTTCACCTCTCCCCGTTTGCAAATGGTTCCCTGTGTGGATAACCAAATTGCCCGCAAACTAATGACGGATGCACGGGTAAACGGACTCATTTACAGCGGCAACGCCGCCCATACACTGGACTTTTCCACCCGCCTTTCCGGCAGACCCTTACTGGGCGGCTCCATGGGTTGCAACACCATCTACATATCCTCCCAAGGAGATTGGAAAGCTGCCATCCGCGATATTTGCGCCACACTATTCCGGCGCGCCGGGCAGTCCACCCAGAATCCGCACCTCCTCCTCGTCCATGCGGAAGTGTACGATAACCAGCTCTTTACCAATGCACTTAAGGATGCCATCGGCAGCCTTACAGCCCAGCCCGGCTGGGTGGAAGGCAGCAGCATAGGCCCCATGGCACGCCCCCTCACCGAGGAGCAAAAACTACTCCTCACCTGCACAGAGGGAGAAGAATCCTGGCTCGTGCAGCCCGGTGCCACGGAAATCGCCTCTCAGGTATGGACTCCCGGCGTCCGCATGGGCGTACAGCTCGGCAGCGCCTTCGCCTTAGCCTCGCATAATGTCCCCGTCATCGGGCTTGTGCGCATGGAATCCACCGATGAAGCCGCCCGCACCCAGCGCCGCATCTCCTGCGAACACGCAGCCACCCTCTACTCCCGAGATCCCCGCGAAGCGGAACTCTGGCTCAAACTCACGGCGCTGAGTAACGCCTCCGTCAACTGCCTTCCCCGGCACTGCCCCGGCATCCGCCCCACAAGCTGCTGGCAAAACGCCATTCCCCAGCGCGGCGGGCGCAACTTCATTACCGCCCTTTGCCAGTGGCAGGAAGTGGCACGCCCCCAGCACAGGGGCACCCAGCGCAGCGTACCTTTCGCCCCATGGGAAACACTCTCCCCCAAACCCGGCCCGAACGATTCCACCCTCCTCAGCTCCGCAGCGGATTCCATTGCCTACTGGTGGGAACACGAATTCGGCAAAACACACACCCTGTGCGATACGCCGGCTCTACGCACCACCCTTAGCTATAAACCCCTGCCCCTCTGCATCCGAGTCGAAAAAGCCACCTCGGATATCGACCTGAGCATTGCCCTCATGGCAGCCCTCAAGGCCGGCTGCGATGTACAGCTCAGCACCGCCGCCATGCGCCCCTGGATGCCGCGAGCCTTAGAACCTCTCGGCGTCATCATCGGAGTTGAATCCCGCGAGGAATTCGAAAGCCGTTTTTCCTCCATGGCCACCACCGGCACCCATGTGCGCGACACCGCAGCCACGGATACCACCCTCCGCCGCGCAGCCAACTGCCGAGTCAACCTCTGCGCAGAATCCGTCCTTGCCAATGGCCGCTTAGAGCTTCTGCGCTGCATGCGAGAAGTGGTCATCTCCACCAAAAAGGGCTAACCCGACCTTATCTCTGCAAAAATCCCCCGTCCGCACATTCCGTGCAAGCACTATTTGCTTGACACCGCCCCACGGCTTCCCTATACTTCCCGCGTGGATGCGCGTATAAAGCCCACATCCAGGCACGATTTCCCGTTTTTTCCGCCCTTGCAGGGCACTATATCGGTCCCATCCCCTGAAAAGGAGGCCCGGCCCCAAGCGCAGAAAAACACCGCATACCACAATCACCCTAAAACTTTACCATTAGAATGTTACCCATCTTCAAAAAAATTGCTAGGCTCTTTTCCTACGATATAGGAATTGATCTTGGCACAGCCAACACCCTGGTCTACATTAAGGACCAAGGCATTGTGCTGCGAGAGCCCTCCGTTGTCGCCATGAAAGGCGACAAGGTGAAGGCCGTGGGCGAGGAAGCCAAACGCATGGTCGGGCGTACCCCCGGCAGCGTGGTGGCCATTCGCCCCCTCAAGGAAGGCGTCATAGCCGATTTTGAAGTAGCCCACAACATGCTCCGCTACTTCATCAAAAAAGCCTGCCAGCGCCGCAGCATCCGCGGCCCCAGAGTACTTATCGCCCATCCTTCCGGCATCACGGAAGTGGAGCGCCATGCCATCGAGGAATCCGCCTATGAAGCAGGCGCCATCCGCGTGCAACTCATTGAGGAACCAATGGCGGCAGCCATCGGTGTAGGTCTGCCTGTTACCGAACCCCTCGGCAGTATGATTGTCGACATCGGCGGCGGTACCACGGAAGTTGCCATCGTCTCTCTTTCCGGCATCGTATACAGCCAATCCGAAAAGTGCGGCGGCGATGCCTTGGATGAAACCATCACCCGCCACATGCTCGCCGCCCACAATCTACTGGTCGGCCCCCGCACGGCGGAGGACATTAAAATCCGCGTCGGCTCCGCCCACCCCCTGCAGCAGGAACTGCAAATGGAGGTAAAAGGGCGAGACCGCGGCACCGGTCTCCCCAAGACCGTCACCGTGCGCTCCGAAGAAATTCGCGAAGCACTTCAGGATAAACTCAGCATCATCGTCAGCGCCATCCGCCAAACGCTCGACCACTGCCCGCCGGAACTTGCCAGCGACCTTTATGATCGCGGCATCACCATCGCCGGTGGTGGCGCACTCCTCCGCGGACTTAGCGACTTGCTGCACGAACAAACCGGCCTACCCATCATGATTTCTGAAGACCCCCTCAGTGCCGTGGCAGAAGGCACAGGTAAATATCTTCAGGAGAATGATGACGTCTTTGAGGACTGACCGGCCCCCTTGGCGGGATGCGCCCACCACAAGCCGCAGATTCCGGGAAAAGCACCAAACTTCCTAGGAAGGCATCGGCGTGCCGCCGAAACATGGCTAAGCGGTTCCTCCCCACACGCTGAAAATCCTAACCACAACCTAAAACTTTGTCTTTTATTTCCAAAATGATTAACTCTGTTAAACACTTCTTCGGGTTTGGCCAATGCAACCCGAAGGAGGGAACCACCATCGTCATCAACTCCGAAAAGCTGGAACGCCGCGTCGCCCTCCTCGAGGACGGCATCCTCGAAGAATACAGCATCGAACGTGAAGGCGAGGATAACATCGTAGGCGGCATCTTCAAAGGCCGCGTCAAGAACATCGAACCCGGTCTCAAAGCCATGTTCGTTGATATTGGCTACGAGAAAAACGCCTTCCTCCACTTCTGGGATGCCCTCCCCCTTGCACTGGATTCCTCCCTCGAAGAAATCCAACGCGAAGGGCGCCCCCGCAAAAAACAGCGCAAAATCACCAGCAAGGACATTCCCGATATCTACCCCATCGGTTCGGAAATCATGGTACAAGTCACCAAGGGACCCATCAGTTCCAAAGGACCCCGCGTCACCACCAACATCTCCCTTGCCGGCAGGTATATCGTACTCATGCCCTTTACGGACCAATTTGGCATCTCCCGTAAGATAGACGACCCCAAGGAACGCCAGCGCCTCCGCCAAATCGTGCAGAAGCTCAACGTACCGGAAGGCATGGGCATCATCATGCGCACCGTGGCCCAAGGGCAGCGCTTCCGCCATTTTGTGCGCGATTTGGCCATGCTCCTCACCCAGTGGAGAGAGGTGGAACAAAAATTTGCAGAAAACCCGGCCCCCGCCTGCGTTTACCGCGAACCGGACCTCATTGAACGTACCGCCCGGGACTTCCTTACCGATAATGTGGATAACATCGTATGCGATCATCTGGAAACCACCCAGCGCATGCAAGACATCGCCGGTAAAATCTCCCGCCGCGCCAAACGCCACATCCAGTACCTTCCCTGCCGCCAGCCCATCTTCGAAGAGCTAGGCATCGAAAAACAAATCAACGAAGCCTTCCAGCGCCAAGTGCTTCTACCCTGTGGCGGCTACCTCGTCATCGATGAAACGGAAGCCCTCATTGCCATCGACATCAACACCGGTCGCAACAAGGGCAACAAGGACCTCGATAAAACCATCCTCGAGACCAACCTCGAATCCGCACGCGAAATTGCACGCCAGCTCCGCCTCCGCAATATAGGCGGCCTCGTTGTGGTCGACTTTATCGACATGCGCCACCGCAAGGACCAGCTTGCCGTTTACAAGGCCATGAAAGAGGCACTCAAACGGGACAAGGCCAAAACTCAGGTCATGCAAATCACCCCCATCGGCCTTATGGAGATGACACGCCAGCGCATCAACGAATCCCTGCTGGATTATGTGAACGACCACTGCCCGTACTGCCACGGCCGAGGCCGCATCAAAAGCGTCATGACCATGAGCGTTGAAATCCAGCGCCAGCTCAAAGCCACCATCCAGCGTTTCCGCGACACCGTGGGCGATATGATTGTCGTCGTCAACTCCGATGTCCTCTCCCGCTTCAAGAACGAGGATTCCAAACTTCTCATGGAACTGGAGCGCCAGTGCGCAGGCCGCCTCATCTTCCGCAGCGACCCCTCCATCCATCGCGAGGCCTTCGCCATCCTCAACCCGGCGGCAAACAACAAACCCCTCTACCAAATCAACATGTAACGCCCCGGCGGCACATGCAAAACGAACACCCCCGCCCCGGATTCACCCGGAGCGGGGGTGTTCTCTCTAAAAACAAGCCCATTACTCCTCATCCACAGCCTCAGAACGCATCCCCCAATGCGCCGTGGCATGCCTAATGCGCTTATGCGCTCGCACCGCAGAATCCCGCGCATACAGAGCAAACTTCTGCGGAGCCTTGCAGAAAAAATCATTCCAGCGCCGCCCCACATTGCTCAACAAATTAATCCACCGGCGGCCACATACCTGCCAGCGGGCAGAACCCTCCGCCGCCATCACCAGCTCACGCCCCGTCACCTCCGTCCACGCCAAATTGCTCCCGGTCACCGCAAAAGAACTCGACAAGAGCTGCGGCAAAATCACCACCCGCACACCGATCCGCACCATCTCCCGGTACATCACCAAATCCGCAATAGAACGGTAGCGCGTATCGAAGCGAATCCCATGGCGCCGGAATGCCGCCGCCTCGTGGAAACAACTACAGGTATTCAGCTCGCACACCACCTCGCTGCGCCAGCGCCGGGGCTGCACCGGCCGGCGGTGGCAAATATAACGCCCCTGCGCATCCACAATTAAAAACGCGCACGCCAGCACCTCCGCCTTCGGGAAACGCCGGAACCCCTGCGCCACCTCCTGCAAAGCCCCGGGCAAATACTGCTCATCACTATTCAGATGCGCCGTAACTGCGGCATCCTCAGGCAGCTTAGCCCAAGCACGATTCAACGCATCGTACATCCCCGAATCCCGACCACTTTCATAGGTAAAGGTATACCCGGTCACATCCTCATGCTCAGCCCGCCACTGCTCCAGCCAAGCCACCGTTCCATCCCCCGAGCCGCCATCCTGCACATGGTGATGCACCACAACCCCCTCCCCCGCTTGGTCTGCCACAGAACGCACACAGCACTGCAACCACTCCAAAGCATTGAACGTCGGCGTCACAATATAAAACTTCATCATAAGCTAACAGATTATACCCCATGCCGCCCCCTCCTGTCAATCCCACATCATAGCTTTGACAGGGCAAACGCATTGGCAAATATGAAGCTTCATAATGTCATAATACAGGATGTA
>CAYSYD010000010.1:0-31311 GCA_964435145.1 uncultured Akkermansia sp. | reverse complement strand
TGCGCCAAATTTACTTTCTGAGACTCCAAAGAAAGCACAAAACCGGGCATTCTTTTTACCAGCAGATTTGAAACAGACCCAATAAAGATGAAAAAGACGCTTATTGCCTTGTTTGCTTTGGCCGGCATGGCCGGGGCAGAATCCGTGGGGCTTGCTAACATGTCCGCCGTGTTGCAGCAGAACGTGGTGTACTCCTCAAGCAGCCTCATTACTGCTACCTCCACGAATACGCCTTGGAATAATGTCAGCACCGGTACCTCCTTTACGGTCACATTCGATATTGCGAATGTTACCCTTAGCTCGGGTGATATTTTCAGTGCTGCCGGCAGTAATACCATTCCGCAGTGGGATGATGGTTTGCTTCAAATTCGCACGGATGGCAGCAATGTGGTGCTGTACAATACCTGCGGCGGCAACGATGCGACCGAGTATTTCGATGGCAGCACCCGTGGCAATCCTACCGTGAGCGGGTACAGCATCGACCTCGGTCTTACGAAGGAGGCCGGCACCACCGGCACTACCACGATTACCCTTGTGTCCGATGCTGCGGCCAAGACCTTCACCGCTTATAACAATGGTGTGCAGGTGGGGCAGTGGACGAATTGGGATACGGATACCGGTATTACCGGTATCCAGTTCGGTGCCCGTTTTGGTGGCGGGGAGACGATTGACGGCTCCTTCGATTACAACAACGTAGTGCTTTGGAACCGCGCTCTTACGGCGGAGGAAGTGGCCTCCACCGTAGTGGTGCCTGCCGTACCGGAGCCTGCCACCGCTGCGCTGGGGCTGCTGGCTCTTGCCGGCTTAGCTACCCGCCGCCGCCGCAAGTAATCTCTACTGCCATACGGCGCAAATTTCAAAAACCGCCGCCCGATACCGGGCAGCGGTTTTTTTTGAAATTCACATCTTGGCGAAAGAAAGGAAGGAGGAGCGATTCTCAGCAGCTTTTACGGATACGATTGAGTACGCTTCCCAGAGCTTGCAGCAGGCGAGGGCAGGGTAGCAATAGCCGGATGATGCTGTAGAAAAGAGCGGAGAGCCCCTTGGGAAGACGCCGGAATGATACCAGAGGGTAGGGGATGTGCCGCCTCCATGGGGAGTGCTGCCAGAAATGGAAAAAATCCTTTTCCAGAGAATTACGCGGCCCGGTGAGAATATTGGGCTTGATGGAGGCAAAATGAACAATGACCGGGGCAGAATATGCCTGCCGTATGTTTTCCACGGCTAATTCCTCTTCGATGGCATAAGCCGGAATGACATTATATTCTTGCCCAATCGGGGTAATATTTCCCCGGAATACGGCGTTGATGACGTCTTGATCCGGGTATACGAGGGAATTTGAGTAAGACAAGGTTGTTTCGATGAGCTTTTGGGTGGCATTTTGGGCACGCAAAGCATCCAGATCCATGAGCAGCTGGGAGGAGAAAAAATAGGGCAGACCATCGTCCGGCAGATTCAAACGCTGTGGGAAACTATGCAGAAATTCCATATAACGCTCCCTTTGGGGACCCATGACCACCCAAGGGGGAGCCGCCAGCGGAGCCCCTTTCATATCCATGCAGTACAGAGTACTAAGATCCCGGCATACATAGCTATCGGAATCCAAATAGAGTACACGGTGTATCTCCTTCGGCAGGAGCTGGGGGAGCAGATAGCGATGGTAAATAGAGGTCGGATAGCGTGAGGAACCGGGAAGTTCCTTGAGGCGTTCCTGCACATCGTACCAAGTAATGTTTTTGATTCCGGCAGATTCGATGAGCCGGCGTTCCACGCCGCTATCCAAAATATGGAAATGGTATTCAGTGTGTTGCTCTGCACTCTGAACCATGGAATATAGGCAGAGAGCAAGAGGGATAGTGTACGATTGATCAGCACTCAACGCAACGTGTATTGCATTTTTCATAAAATGAGACTCGAGAAGGCTATGGGGTGAATTGTGTCTTCTTTTAACATACGATGTACAGCTTTTGGGGAGGGATATTGGAGGCTTAGTTAAAAATGGCCTCGTACACGCGGGTGCCGGGTTGTTTTTCGGCGGTGATGGTGATGTGTGTAACTCCGTGGTTGATGCGGTAAGTGCTGAGCATGCCATCCTGCCCCACCTTGGCAGCACCTTCCACTTTGCAATCGGCGGTACCCACGAGGGTGATAACGTGGGCCTCCTGCGGTACGGCGAGCTTGAGTTTCAGCTCGTTCTCCCCGGTGTTGAAGAAGGTGGAGAAATCGCAATCCGTCAGGTTAGCGGGTTGGGCATCGCTTTCCAGGAAGGGGGTGGTGAGTACAAACTGGTTCACGCGGATATCCTGAGCTTCGCTGCCGGCATGGATAAAGCGGATGGCGGCAATGGGGCTTTGCGGCATGTTCTCCTTGGGGATGTAGAAGATGTTGCTCTTCTCGTGGCGCAGGAGGGTGGGGCAGAGTTTGCTGCCATCCGGCAGGGTGAATTCGAGCTTGGCCCACTCGCCCAGACGGGCGTTATCGAAATCGATAACGAATTGGGTGGCCTGCACGGGAGTGGGGAATTCCAGGGCAATGCTGCTGCCGGGCTGCGCTTTGGCACTTTCCATAATGCGGCAGAGAGCAATGCTGGTATCATCGTTATACGCGGAGAGTCCCTTCAAATCGCCCATGGTGTTGGAGAGCTGGCAGGGAAGGGGGGTATTAACGGAGAATTCGCACAGGGCAAGGCGGCGGGGCTGGGGCTCCAGTATGCGGAAGCGCAGCATGCGTGCCTGCACGGGGTGTTGCGTGAGGTTTTTCATCACGTTCGGGCCGGTGGTGGGGTCTCCCAGCGGGGTCCAAGTGGTGCCGTCCAAGCTGTATTCTAACTGGCCTTTTTTGGCGAAGTGCTGGCTGCGCACGCGGTCTCCCTGCAGCAGTTTCACGGTGCGCACCGGCATGGGTTCGCCGAAATCGAGGCAGAACCAATCGCCCTCTTTCTGCACGGCGCCGGAGAGCCAGTAGGAGGAGAGGTTATTATCCGCTATGTTTGCCGCATTATCGTTGGCATTGCCGGCATTGGTGGAGAATTGCGGCATAAAGGCGCGGAAATCCATGCCGGAGAGCGGGGCATAAATGCTGGCATTCAGGTAGTTGTAGGCCGTCATCACCGTTGGGGTGAGTGCGGAGGAGCCCACCTGCACATCGTTTACCAACTCCACATGGTCGTTCACCCAGGCATCGCGGCGAAGCTCCTTAATGCTTTGGAGCTTATCCACCAGGCGGAAGAATACGTCCAAGCGTTCCGGCAGGCTGTGGGAGAGCAGACCGCGCATGGCGTGGATACCGGCCAGTCCCATGCTTTCGTAAGCATCCAGCCAGGGGCCGATTTCCCGCTGCAAGGTGCCTATATCGCGGGTGGATTTGAGTTTTTCCCCGGCGCTGGCCACGCCGGAGAAGATGCTGATCATCTTTTCGCAGAGTTCGGGGTCCGGCTTCCCGGCGGTAATGGAATTGCGGAGGCGGTTGGGCAAATCGCCCAGGCATACGGATTCCTCCCGCAAGTAGTTGTGCCCGTTGGGCAGGAGGTTCGAGTTATGCTCGCAAAAGTTTTGCATGGCGGCGGCACAGCGGGGGTACAAGCGGGTAATGCCATCCTTCCATGTGCGTTCGGAATCGAATCCGGCAATGTTCCAAGTGTAGGAGGCCACGCCGTACAGGCCCACTTTGCTGGCTTCTGCGCGTTCCATGGGGTTAGCCACAAAGCCGCTCATGGCTTGCAGCATTTCCGGCTCCTGTCCCAGGCCATAGGTGCGCCCCATGGAAAGGCGGGAGGGTTTGAAATCGTTGCATGGCCAGTTCCACCAGATGAAGGTGGGGCGCCGGACGTGTTGGTTCACCCACTGCTGGCCTTCCAAGGTAATATCGTGTACCACGGTGTTACCGGTCCACATGATGTGAATGTCCTTATGAAGCCCCTCGCCGATGGTGTTGAGGAATTTCGGGCTTGTCCAGGAGCGGTTGTAGCCCGTGGGGCACATAATGAGTTCCTGGTTCACATCCGGGTGCTTACGGATAAAGTGTTCCAGAATATAGTTGCAGAGCTGCACCTGGCGCTCCGGCTTGCCTATCTCTCCGAAAGAATCATCCACCAGCACGCCGAAATCCCGCACGCCCAAATCGTACATTTTTTGGAGCTTGGCGCAGAGGGCATCCATCTGGGTGCGGCCGTCGTTCTCCTCCCAGCGCACGGTATTAGCGGGGTGAATAGCCCATACGAAACGCACATGGTTTTCCCGGGCGCAGCGCACCAGCGCGGCAATTTCCAGTGCCTTGCTCTCCGGGTAGGGCCGGTAGCAGCCCATGCCGTGGTGCAGGGGGTCATCCTTCGGGGCGTAGATGTACATATTCATCTTGTTGCGCCCGTAAAAACGGAATTGGGATTGGCGTGCCTCGTAGCTCCACGGGATGCCGTAGTAACCCTCCACCACGCCACGGTAGCGCAAATCCGGCCAGTCCACCACAGTGCCGATGGGCAGCTGCCCCAGGCGCGCCACTTCCTCCACACCCAGCTCCGGGTAGGGGTCCTTGTGGGCATCGGTGGCACCGGCCACATTCAGCAGCATTTGGGAGAGCGTTTGCTTGGCATAGAAGCGGCCGGTCTCATCGTTGGCCAGTATGCGTACTTTGCCCTGCGGGGTGATTTCGATGGCGTAGCCGCCTTCCTTGTTTGGTAAGCGGTCCCAGAGCCCGCCGGTACTTTCCGGCGTGCGCAGGGATACCTCCACCTCCGCTGCGTGGATGGTGCCGGCTTGCAGTTCCAGCTGCTTGGGCGTGGGGTAAATAGGATTCGTACTTGTGGCCATGGCCGGGGCAATGAGGGCGGGCACGCAGGCAAGAGCCGTTGCGGCGGTCAGGATGTGTGTATTCATAAACTTTTGATGAGGGGAAGAAGTTGGTCGAAAGAGTCCAGGCGGTAATCCGGGTGCAGCGCCAGGCAGGCCTCCGCCACCTCGGCGGCACTGCCGGCCCATGCGGCATTGATAATGCGCACACCGGCGCGGTGGCTCAGCTCAATATCACTGGGGGCATCCCCCACGTAAATAATCTCGTCCGGGCGGAGGTGCCACAGCTGCATCACCTCCGCCAAGCGCTCGTGTTTGCAGTTGTGGCTGGGCACCCCCAGCCCGCACCACTCAAAAAGCCCCTCCATGCCGTAACGGCGGATGGTGGGTCCGGCGGTGTAAATTTCCTTTCCGCTAATGAGCCCCACCCGCAGCCCGGCGGCTTTTACAGCTTGCAGCATTTCCACCGCACCGGGGAAAGGGGCGGGCGCCAGCTCCGGGTGCAGCCGCTCGTACACCGCCTGAAAATGTGCCACCGGCAGCTCCGGGGATTCCGGGTCCATCCCCAGCAGCTTGCCCAGCACCCCGCGGTCGCTCAGCCCGAAATGGCTTACCACCTCCGCCGCGCCGGGTTTGGTGCCCGCCACCTCCTGCACGCACACGCGAAAACTCTCCACGCACAGGGGGAGCGTATCGCCCAGCGTGCCATCCATATCAAACAGAACTGCCTTTAACATATAGGTGATGTAGCGGTACTACCCACCGAGGATAACATATTTCCTGCTCCGTAGCAAGCGGCGAGTGCTGCATGCACCCCATGGTATGCCGGCAAAGAAAGCGGCGAGTACTTCGCCCGGAAGAGCGGGGGGATACAATCAACTACCACAGACGGGACTCGAACCCGTACAGTCTAAACGACCGGGAGATTTTAAGTCTCCTGCGTCTACCATTCCGCCACTGTGGCACGTGTGCATGAACTGCGGGGGTAATTGAAACACAGGGAGCGCGGAAAGGCAAGGAAAAACTGGTGCATGCGGGCAGAAGTGGGGTGCAGGCTCCCCGGCGGTGGGGGAATCTGCATGTTATTCAACACTCCTGCACCGCGCGGACTCGAAATAGGCATCCTCATGTATGCATTTTTCATTCGGCAGCCTGTGGTGGCAGTAAGTTTGGCGCTGATGATGGTACTGGGCGGTTTATTTGCCGCATGGCAGCTGCCGGTGGCGCAGTACCCGGATATTGTGCCGCCGCAGGTTTCCATAACGGCCAGCTTTCCCGGGGCGGATTGCCAAACGGTGGCGGATTCCGTGGCGGCGCCGATAGAGCAGATGGTGAGCGGAGTGGAGGGAATGGAGTATATGAGCAGTACGAGTACGAATGCGGGGCAGATGACGCTGAATATCCTCTTCGAATCCGGCAGTAGCGGGGATATGGACCAAGTGCTTTCCTATTTGCGCTATGCGCAGGCAAATGCCCAGCTGCCCACGGAGGTGCAACAAATGGGGGTGAGCATGCGGGTGATGAGTGGGCCGCCCATGCTGCTGTATGTGCTGCGGGCACCCGGCGGGGAGTTCGACCGCACATGGATGAGTAATTATGCCTATATTAACCTCCTTAACCCTTTGCTGCGCACGCCCGGAGTGGGGAATGTAACGATTTTCGGGGCGGGGCAATATGCCATGCGCATTTGGTTACAGCCGGAAAAACTGGCGGCACTGGGGATAAGCACGGAGGAGGTGGCCGCAGCCATCCGCGCCCAGAATAGTGTACACCCCATGGGGCAAATCGGTGCGGCACCTGCGCCCGCCGGGCAGGCAAGCACCTATACGGTGCGGGCACCGGGGCGCCTTTCCACCCCGGAGGAATTCGGGCAAATCATCCTGCGCGCGGAGAAGGGGCGCTTGGTGCGCCTGCAGGAGGTGGCTCGCATAGAACTGGGAACGCAGAGTTACAACCTCTCCGCTTCGTACAATGGGGAGGCTTGTGCCATTATAGCCGTGTACCAAAGCCCCGGCAGTAATGCTTTGGCAACAGCTCAGGCTGTGGAAAAAACGCTGCGCTCCTACCGCTTGCCGCCGGGCTTGCAGCTGGAGTGCGCACTGGATACCACCCGGAGTGTGCGCTTGGGCATCCGGGAGATTCTCAGCACGCTGCTGCTCGCACTGGTGCTGGTAATGCTGGTGGTCTTTCTCTTTTTGCAGGATGCACGGGCCACGCTCATCCCTCTGGCGGCTATTCCGGTGAGCTTGCTGGGCACTTTTCTGTTCCTGCCGCTCTTCGGGATGGAGATTAACACCATATGCCTTATGGGGCTGGTGCTGGCCATTGGGCTGGTGGTGGACGACGCGATTGTGGTGGTGGAGGCGGTGCAAGTGCATCTGGAAGCGGGGGAGCCGCCCGCTGCGGCCACATTGGCAGCCATGCGGGAGGTGGCCGGCCCGGTGGTGGCTACGGCCTTGGTGCTGGCGGCGGTCTTTTTCCCCTGTTTGCTACTGCCGGGGATTACGGGGGTGCTTTTCAAGCAATTTGCGGTGACGATTGGGGTATCGATTTTGCTTTCCGCCTTTAATGCGTTGAGCCTGAGCCCGGCGCTGGCCGCACTGCTGCTGCGGCCGCATCGTGCGCCGGGGTGGATGGCGCGGCACTGGCAGACCGGTATGTATGGGCTGCGCCGGGGGTATGTGTGGGCATCGGGGCAGATGATTCGTTGCAGTGTGCCGGTGCTGGTGGCTCTGCTTTCTCTGGCGGGGGCTTTATACCCGCTGGCACAGCGCTTGCCGGAGGGCTTCCTCCCCATGGAGGACGAGGGCTATTTTTACGGTTCCCTGCAAATGCCCATGGGCAGCTCTTTGGAATCCTCGGAACACGCCTCCGAGGGGATTCTCGCGGAGCTGCTCCATACGCCCGGGGTAGAGGGCGTGGTGATGGTGAATGGTTTTAACCTGCTTACCGGGGTGCAAAGTACGGCTAATGCCTTCTTTTTTGTCTCCCTAAAACCCTGGGCAGAACGGGAAAACCCGGCGGAGCATGCCGTGGCCATAGCTCAGGCACTGCGGGGGCGCCTGGCGCAGCTGGATACAGGCGGTGTGGCTTTTGCCGTGTGCCCGCCCCCCATTCCGGGGGTGGGCGCCTCCGGGGATATTACACTTATGCTGGAGGACCGCGCCGGGAAAGGCAGCCGCTACCTTGCCGCCCAAACGGAGGATTTTGTGAAAACGCTCTCGCGCCTTCCGCAGGTGGCCTCCGTGCAGAACCTGATGGCGGCGGATACGCCCCAGCTCCTCTTGGTGCCCCATACGGAGAAGGCCCTTACCCAAGGGGTGCAGCTCCCGGCTCTGTACGATACGCTCCAAACCTACCTGGGTAGCTCGTTCGTGAATTATATGAACCGCTTCGGCTACCAGTACCAAGTATACCTCCAGGCGGATGCTCCGTACCGGATGACGCAGGAGAACCTGCGGCAGCTCTACTTGCCGGGTGCCTCCGGCAGCCGCATCCCGCTGGAAAGTTTGGTGCAAATTCTCCCCACTTGGGGGCCGGAGTTCATTCTGCGCCAGAATATGTACAATGCTTCTATGTTGGAGGTGGCTGCCGCCCCGGGCTATTCTGCTGCGCAGGCTATGGCCGCTCTGGAAGCGGCTTTCGAGCGCACCATGCCGGATGATATGGGCTATTCCTATTCCGGTATGAGTTTTCAGGAGCAGAAAGCAGCAGCGGGATTGGGGCTGGGGGTGCTGCTGCTGCTCTCCGGGGCCTTTGCTTATTTGCTGCTGGCTTCCCTGTATGGCAGTTGGAGCCGCCCGCTTTCCGTGGCCCTCACGATTCCCATTGCGGTGCTGGGGGCTTTTCTGGGGCTGCTGGCCGGGCATATGCAGCTGGATTTGTATGCCCGCATCGGCCTGATTATGCTGATTGGCCTGGCGGCGAAGAATGCCATTCTCATTGTGGAGTTTGCCCAGAATCGCCGGGAGGCGGGCTTTTCCCTTCTGCATGCCACGCTGCGGGCAGCCGGTGTGCGCTTGCGGCCTATTCTGATGACGAGTTTGGCCTTTATTCTGGGCTGTATTCCCTTGGCGGCGGCATCCGGCGCCGGGGCGGCTGCGCGCCGTGTGGTGGGCTTTTGCGTGATTGGCGGCATGGGCTTGGCCACGCTGCTGGGTACCTTGTTTATCCCTTGGGGCTATTTTATCCTCTCCCGTATACCGGAGCAATTGTGCCGCCGCTCTCCGGCAAAAAACGGAGCTGCACCACCCCTACCTTAGGTGGTGCAGCGTGTGGGGCTTAATTCTCCTCCGGCTCGCGCATCAAATGGATGGCTTCCGCCATGTGCGATTTCGCGGCGCGAATGCGGACCGCCAGTTGCCTAATCTCGGACTGCAGGTAAAAATACTTGCGCCGCAGGTGCCCCTGCGTCAGCAGTTTTACCCGTATCTCCCTGAGCTTATAGCGCCGCACATAGCGGTACAGGCTGCTGCGCCCGATTTGCAGCACTTGGCACACCTCCGCTGCGCTGTATGTATGCTCCGGCCGGCTGTGTACCCTCGGCATGGCTCGCGTGCAAAGCCGCGCCACTTCCTCCCGGTGCCAGTACAAACGCGCATTCTGCAGCTGGGAGCCCACGGCCATGTACCGTACTCGCTTACGTTGCAGTAAACTGCGAGTGCCGGAGAGGCTTAGCCCCAGCATTTGCGCGGCCTCCTGCGTGCTTACTCCCCATGGCGGAGCTTGCGTTTGCAATTTGTCCTGCCCCGGCGGAGTCTTGCTCGGCTCTTCCAGCATCTCCGGCGGATAGATGACTCCGGGTATATCGTACAGGCGTACGCCTCCTGCGCCTCTCAGGGTACGCCGTAAGCGTTGCAATCTTACCATGCGTACCCCCTTTCCATAGTGGTCCCCTGCGGAACCGTTATTTTGTGATTCATAGAGTTAGGTGGGTGGTAGTTGCCTAAAAATCAAAAATTCGTTTAAAAAAATGGTATGCTTGTGCGAGTCATCTTCACCACCACCTTGGTAAGAGATATTTATATGGTAAATAAATGCCACACCCATACCCCCTTGCGGCTTACGGATATAAATACGCCCAAAACGCCTAATAACCAATAATATAACCTCCGCAAAAACGGAAAGCAGGCGAATTTGCCCCTCTCATGCCTGTGCTTGTGCTTGCCGCAGGGAGGAAGATGGTGTACACTTTCTGCGGTATGGTGAAGAACCGCTACATGACATTGCTGCTGGCGCTGCTGCGGCTGGGCCTTGGGGGCTTTTTTCTGGTAACCGGCATGCAGAAAGTGGCGGGGCTTGGGGAGACTGCGGATTTTTTAACGCGCAGCCGCCTGCTGCCGGAGGCATGCTCCATGCCCTTGGCCTGTATCGGCGTGGCGATGGAGCTGGTGGTGGCGGTGTGCCTGCTGGGCAAATGGCACTACCGAGGCAGCACCGTATGGGCACTGGCCATGTGCGGTACCTTTTTGTTTTTGTACCTGCAAGCGTGGGTGCGCGGGCTGGAGCTGAGCTGCAACTGCCTTGGCAGCACACACGAGATAGTGGATTACCCGCTGGATACGGGGATGCGCCTGCTGCTGCTGGGGGCGGTGTTGCTCCTTTTTTGGGAAGCCCACCGCCCCACTCCCGGATTCGGCAAAATCCGGAAGTATGATTTTACGGATTGCTGAGCAGGCTTAGCGCCCAGCTGCCATGGCGGCCTCAATATCATCCGGCTCGATGGGGGCATTGGGGATGAGATCCTCCACCCCATCCGCAAGGATGAGTACATCCGTTTCCAAGCGGATACCGATGTTCTCTTCCGGGATGTAAATACCGGGTTCAATCGTCCACACCTGCCCCTCGGCAAAGGTGGGGGCCTCGGGGCTCACATCGTGTACATCCAGCCCGAGGGAATGGGAAGTGCCGTGCATGTAATACTTGCGGACGCAGAGCGGGTTGGTGGGCTGGGCATCCACCTCCTCCCGGGAGAGCAGGCCGAGCTTAACCAGCTCCTGCGCCATGCGCACGCGCACAAGGCGTTCGTATTCTGCTTTTTCCACGCCCGGGCGCATAATGGAGGCGGCATAGCGATGCACCGCCAGCACGGATTCGTACACGGCGCGCTGGCGCGGCGTAAACTTACCGTTGGCCGGGATGGTACGCGTCATATCCCCTGCATAGCCGCCGTATTCCGCGCCGATATCGCAGAGAATCAAATCGCCGTCCCGGCAGGTTTTGTGGTTGGAAATATAGTGCAGCACGCAAGTATCCGCGCCGGCGGCAACAATGGGGAGGAAGGAGAACTTGCGGGCGCGGCGGCGCAGGTACGCAGCGGAGAGCATGGCCTCTATCTCCCACTCACCCATGCCGGGTTTTACCAGCGGGAGCAAATCGCAGAACCCGGCACCGGTAATGCGGCAGGCCTCGCGCAATTGCTGCATCTCTTCCGGGGATTTCACAAGACGCATCTCCGCCAGCAGGGGGTACAGGCTGTGGAGCTTTGCATCCGGGTAAGCGGCTTGCAGGGCGGCGGCCATGCGCTCGTTGCGGGTTTGCACATAAGTATAGCGGCGCGGGTGGTTATCCTTTTCCAGCCAGAGCCCCCGGGCAGCCGGCACCCATTCTGCCAGCAGGCGGTTGTACTCCTGAGCCCAGCGCACATCCGCAATGCCGGAGAGGGCGGAGGCATCCTCCTTGGAAAGGCGTGCGCCCTCCCATATCACAATTTGCTCATTGGTTTCCCGCAGCAGCAGGGTATCCTCGTGCTTGCCGCCCTCGCCAATACGCATAATGAGTACCGTCTCCTCCTGGTCAATCCCCGTCAGATAAAACAAATTGGCATTTTGGTGGTGGGCCAGTGTCCCGTCGGCATTAGTGGGGTACACATCGTTGGCATGCACCACCACGAGGGAGCCCGCAGGCAGGCGCTCCGCCAAGCGGTCGCGCGTGCGGCAATAAACATCGGCGGGGAGGGGCGTATATTTCAGCGTAAGATTCATGGCTGGGGGAAGTATACCCCCGTACACCCCGGCGCACAATCCTTTTTTGCGTGCATATGTGCAGTGGCGGCACTCAGCCCTTGGCCAAGCGCAGGAGCTGCTCCGTGGCGCGGGGCTCCCCGAGTGCTTGGGCTTTGCGGTACCACCAAGCCGCCAGCTCGGTGCTTTTGGGGGCACCCAAGCCGGTTTCGAAACAAAGCCCCAGCCGCAGAGCCGCCGCCGCATGCCCTGCGTGTGCAGCCTGCTCCAGGCAGCTTACACCGCCGGCGGGGTCGCGCAGGCAGCCCAGTCCTTTCAGGTAGCATTTACCCAGCCAGTAGCGGGCATCCGGCAGACCGGCGCGAGCCGCGCGGTCGAACCACTCCACCGCCTCCTCAAAATTGCGCGCCGTGCTGCTGCGGCCCCGCATGAGCCTTTTACCCATATGCAGGCAGGCATGGGCATCTCCTGCGGTGGCGCGGCGTAGCAACTCATCCGGCGTATCCATGGGGGCGTATGGGGTTAAAATTCCTTGCGGGCAAAAATCCAAGTAGCCGTAAGCAAATGCAGCAGGATGTACCCTGCGGCAATGAGTGCCAGCCCCCCCAGCATGCCCCAGCTGAGGGGTACCCCGGCAGCGGCGGAATCCGCCACGGTGAACAGGCTGAAATCCGGCAGAAGAATGGCGCAGAGCTGCTCCGCACCGCGCATGAAGGGTGTGGTACCCTCCCCGCCGGAGAGCGTGGCAAAAAGAGTGTGGCGGAACATGCCGATAAAGTATGCCCCTAAGGCAAAGATGATGCTTACAATGGTGCCGCTGGTAAAGCTGGAGATAAGCAGAGTGAGGCTGGTGAGTACGCCATAGCCCAGCAGGGCGGCCAGAATACCGCGCTGGGTGTTCAGGCTGTTGCCGGCGGCTTGCACCTGTTCCAGCCAGGGTTGCATTTCCTGCGGGCTGTATCCCCCGGCCGCCAGAGCGGTGCGCAGTTCCTGGCTAATGCTTTCTGCCCGCAGGTGGAGCAGCAGACTCAGCATCCCATCCATGAGCAGTACCATGATGAGCAGCAGACTGAATACCCCCAGAGCTTTCCCTGCCAGATAATCAAAACGCGGCACGGGCTTGCTTAAAATTGTGTAGAGAATGCGGTCCTCCGTATCCCGGGGCAGCAGCAAAGCCGTGGCGGCCACGCAGAAGAGCAGCGCGAAAAGCTGCATGCAGCCCAGCCCCACATCCTTAATAAGCTGTAACTGTGCAGCCCCTTGGAACTCCAGACTAATACCGGCCTGATAGGGCAGAAATTGCAGCGCCAGCAGCAGCAGGCATATCACCGCCGGTACCAAAAAAAGCCGCATGCGTACCAGCTGCGTCAGCGTTACCCCCGCTACGGCTCCGATGCGGGCGGGCATTTGCAGAATACTGGCAACCCATGCGGCCAAAATTCAGAAAAAAGGCGGTAGCTCGCCTTGCAGGCGGGGGTGGAAATCACTTGGATTTGCGGGCTGCCTGCTCGCCATCCTCAATCAACTTCCAGAATGAGCGGGACTTGCTCAGCTTCTGGTCCTCCGAGGCGCGCCCCATGCCGGAGCGGAAGAAAAAGTCCTTCAGGGAATCGGCATGCAGCACACGCTGCACCACCACGGTATCCTCCCCCTCCACGGTGAAGTAAATGCGGTAATCCTTGGAACGGAAGCGGAAAATCTTGCGTCCCTCGCGCTCCAGCACCCCGAAGCGGCTGTCCGTCGGGTTCCCGGCCAGCAGATCCTTATCCACCTTGAACGCAAAGAAAAGCTCCAGCTGCTCCATCGCCGGAATCGCTGAAACCTCTGCTGCACTAATTTCGTTGAAAGCAATCTGTTGCACGGGCATAGTTTATTCTAACCGCCGGGTTCTGGCAAGTAAAATGTGCGTTTTAATGCTGTCTTGTCCAGTATGCCGGGAAACGATGAGTCCGCATGGTTCGCATGCGAGTTCTCGGCGAGTAACTTTGTTCTCTAAATTAGTTGCAAATCTTAATCCGGCCTTCGTAGCTGAAGGTTTCTGCCGCCACCGCAGGAGGTGAGAGCTATGCCGCCGGTGAATGCAGCCGGAGTCAACACGGAAGGAAAAAACTTTTTCATGGTACATGATAAAAAATAAGGAGTGATAGAACAGGCTATGCCTCCATGTTTTCCAATATGCTCATTGTTAAACCCCTGAAAAATATTTTTGGGGTAACGCACCGATGCCGTTCCATGCCGTGGCCATCTTATGTGTATGCAGCTACACCGAATCCGGGCGGTGGGGGAGGGAAATCCCTTTCAGCTTAAGCGATGTTGCAGAAAAAAAACAATCATTCCGTTTTTTTTACTTGCGTTCCCATGGCTATGTGGTATTCTGCAACGCATAGACTGTTCTGTCATTACTCAATTTTATCTTCTCTGATTATGAAAAAGCTTTTTCTTTCCGTGTTGACTCTGGCTGCATTCACCGGTGGTATTGCCCTCACCTCCTGCGGTGGCGGCGGCGGTGGCAGCAGCGAAGAGGATTGGGCTCGTTGCTTTACCAATGTGACCATTGAGGGCACGGCTTATGTGGGTTCCATGGATGTGGAGCTGCTGGATGCTATCTCTTACCGCACGCTTACCGCCGTGTACACCTTCAGCGATAGCTCCCGCTACGATGGTCACTTCAACATCCAGAGCATGAAGGTGGAGGGTGACACCGTGACGATTACGGCCTCCTTCGGTATCGCTAACGGTACCGTTCTGAATGATTCTGCTTTCATCAACTTCCTTGGTATGGGTAATACGGCCAGGTCCTGCCGTCTGGGCACGGGCTTCGGGGCGGAGTATGTGTTCAAGGACATTGAGAACCACCGCAATAAGGAGGTGGATTGCACGCTCCAAGGCAAGGCTACTTTCTACGAGGCAGATGGCGATATCATCTTGGGCGATCTCTACTATGATGATGATGATGATGATGAGGATGAGGATGACGCCCAGCGCTCCTACATCGACTTGGCCACGAAGGGCACCACGACGCTTACCTACACGGGTACCGTCAAGGTTAAGAAGTAAGGATTTCGCCTGTACAGGGCTAAATGGGCAACCCATGGGAAAATCCCGTGGGTTGTCTTTTTTTTGCACAGCGCCACGGAAAAGCCCCCATCCTCCGCAGGGGGGGGGTGGGGCCGGAAAATGCGCAGGGGCGTGGGAGGGGTTACAGCGCGGCGATGATGGCATCTCCCATGCCGCGGGTACCCACGCGGATTTCCCCGGGAGCGCCGGTAGCGAGGTCGCCGGTGCGGTATCCGGCAGCAATTACGCGGCGCACGGCGGCATCCACGGCATCGGCGGCGGCGGTTTCGCGGCAGGAATAGCGCAGCATCATCCCCATGGAGAGGATTTGAGCCACGGGGTTGGCAATACCTTGGCCGGCAATATCCGGGGCGGAGCCGCCGGAGGGCTCGTACAGGCCGAAGAAACTCTCCCCGGAGCCATTGCTCAGGGAGGCACTGGGCAGCATTCCCAGAGAGCCGCAGATAACGGCCATTTCATCCGTCAGAATATCCCCGAAGGTGTTTTCCGTGACCATTACATCGAACTGCTGCGGGTTGCGCACCAGCTGCATGGCGGCATTGTCCACGTACATATGGCTAAGCTGCACCTCCGGGTATTGGGGGGCGATGTCGTTCATCACCTCGCGCCACATAACGGAGGAGGCAAGCACATTAGCCTTATCCACGCTGCAAAGGCGCTTGCTGCGGCCCATGGCAGCTCGAAAGGCCACATGGGCAATGCGTTCCACCTCGCTGCGTTTGTAGAAGAGGGTATCCAGCGCCACGGTTTCGCCCTCGCGCTCGCCGTAGAACTTGGGCTCCCCGAAGTACATGCCGCCGGTGAGTTCGCGTACGCAAAGAATATCGAAGCCGCCGGGAATGAGGCTGTTTTTCACCGGGGAAGCATCCAGCAGTTCCGGCAGGCAAATGCCGGGGCGCAGGTTGGCATAGAGGGAGAAGTGCTTGCGGAGGGGGAGGAGGGCGCCGCGCTCCGGGCGTTCATCCGGCGGCAGGGAATCCCATTTGGGACCGCCCACGGAGCCGAAGAGGATGGCATCTGCCGCTTCGCAGGCTGCCAGCGTTTCCGCAGGGAGGGCTTTGCCGCAGTGGTCGATGGCGGCACCACCCACATAGCAGGCTGTGCGCTCCGTGCGGAAAGCGAATTTCTGCTCTGCGGCGTCCAGAACGCGCAGGGCTTCCTCCATGACTTCGGGGCCAATACCATCGCCCGCCAGTACTGCGATTTTGTAAGTATTCATGTTCGCGGGGCATCTTACACCGCTCCCTCCTGCATGTCAAGAATCTGTGGGGAAATGGCAGGAAAAAGCCGGGTTCCCCGGTGGGGCGGGGGAACCCGGCGGAAAAGAGAGCCGATGGCGGCGGGGAATTAGAGCTTGTGGCGGAAATCGTCCTCCGCAGAGAGGGCGGCTATGAAAGCGGTGAGGAGGTCGATGCAGGCCTGCACGTCCGCCATATCCGCTGTTTCCACCGGGCTGTGCATATAGCGCAGGGGGAGGGAGAAGCAGGTGGCGGGCACACCGCTGCGGGAGCGGTATACTTGGTCCGTATTCGTCCCTGTGGCGCGGCCGGTGGTTTCCCGCTGCATGGGGATGCCGTGTTTATCCGCCAGTAGTTCTAAGCGGGCATTCAGGTTGGGATGGCATACCGGGCCGAATGCCAGGCAGCCGCCTTTACCCAGGCGCACATCCCCATAGCGCCCTTTATCCAGCCCGGGGGAATCCGTGGCGTGGGTTACATCCAGGCAAATGGCGGCATCCGGCCGGAGGCGGAAAGCCAGCATGCCGGCGCCCACGCAGCCAATCTCCTCCTGCACGGTGTTGGCAAACACAATGTTCCACGCCGGGCGGATGTGTTGTTCGTGCAGGCGGCGGGCGGTTTCTGCCAGGATGTAGCCGCAGAGGCGGTCGTCCAGTGCGCGGCAGACGAGGCGGCGCCCCTCGTTAAGCATGAGCGGGCCATCGCAGTACACGCCCACATCCCCCACACGCAGGCCGAGTGCCTCCACCTCCTCGCGGGAATCGCAGCCTAAATCCACATATAAATCCCAGAGTTTGGGGGCTTTGTCCCCATCGTCCCGGATGTGGATGGCCGTGTTACCGGTAATGCCGAATACATCGCCATCCGCCCCCAGGAAGCGGATGCGGCGCCCGCGGGCAATAGCCACATCGCTGCCGCCCACGCGCTCCACCCTCACAAAGCCATTATCGTCGATATAGCGGATGGAGAATCCGATTTCGTCCGCATGGGCATCGAGCATGAGGGTGGGGGCATCCTCCTTTTCCGCCCGCAGCAATGCCCATGTGGAGCCGTAGGCATCGCAGTGCTGCTCATCGGTAAAGGGGCGGATATATGCCGCCCAGAGGCGCTGGGCGTCCATCTCCAGCCCGGTGGGGGCGGGCGTATTCAGATAATCCTCCAGGAATTGGAGTTCCGGGGCGGGGTTAAGGGCATCATCCGTCATAAGCGGTGGGGTATGGGGTTACATATTGCGGTAGCCGATATCGCTGCGGCGCTGGGCACCGGGGAAATCCACCTTGGCGGCTTCTGCATGGGCGGCGGTGCGGGCGGCTTCGAGCGTGGCGCCTTGAGCCACGATGGCCAGTACGCGCCCGCCGTTGGAAACCCAGCCCTCCGGGGTTTTCTTTGTACCGCAGTGGAACACGCGGGCGGCGCAATCCTCCAGCCCGGAGATGAGGTCCCCGGAGTGGGAGCCGGCCGGGTAGCCGGCGGAGGCCAGAATGCAGCATATGCTCCACCCCTCATCGAAGGAGATGAGTTCCGGCGTGAACTTGCCCCGGGCTCCATTCAGGCAGAAGGTGGCCAAATCCCCCCGCAGCAGGGGCATGACGGCCTCGCACTCCGGGTCGCCGAAACGGCAGTTGTACTCAATCACCTTGGGGCCTTGCGGCGTGAGCATGAGCCCGAAGTACAGGAAACCGCGGTAGGGCAGGCCATCCGCCTGCAAGCCGCGTACTGTGGGGGCTACGATGCTTTCCTCGATGGTGCGGAGCAGTTCCGGGTCGGCCAGTTGGCGGGAGGCCACGGCACCCATGCCACCCGTGTTCGGGCCTTCGTCCCCATCCTGCAGGCGCTTGTAATCACGCGCCGGGCAGAGAATAAGGTACTTATCATCGCAAATGGCACCGAAAATGGAAATTTCCGGGCCGGTGAGGAACTCCTCCACCAGCAGGCGCCCGGTGCCAAAGCGCTTTTGGATGAATACCTCGGAGAGGAACTCCTCCGCAGCGGCGGCATCCGGGCACACGGCCACGCCTTTGCCGGCTGCCAAACCATCGAACTTGAGTACGGTGGGGTACTGCCCGCCGATGGCGGCAATGGCGGCCTCGTAACTATCCACGGCGGTGGCGGCACCGGTGGGTATGTGGTGGCGCAGCAGGAAATCCTTGGCAAATTCCTTGGAGGCTTCCAGTTGGGCGCTTTCCTTTTGCGGCCCCCAGCAGGGGATTCCGGCGGCGGCGCAGCGGTTGGCCAAGCCTTCCTCCTTCACGAGGTAGCTTTCCTCCCCCGCCACGCAGAGGTCGATGCCATTATCCACCATCCATCGGATGAGTTCATCGAACCCGGTGGCCGGAATGGGGGTGGCTGTTCGGCAAATGGCATCGCTGCCGGGGAAGGTGAAGAGCTGGGGCTTACACGGGCTGGCGGCCAGGGTCTCTACGAGAGCCTGCTCGCGCCCACCTTTTCCGATGACGGCAATTTTCATGTTGGCCCCATTGTAGCAGCTCTGTGTATGATTGCAAGGCAAATAAGCGCCCCACCCCCGGGAGGGGTAGGGCACCGGAAAGAGGTGCCGGAAGGAGCAGGCTCAGCGGCGGGAGCGGCCATCGTCCCAGCCGGTTTGGCTGTGGCGTTTTTGGGCGGCTTCCCTTTTTTGCTGCTCGGCGGCGGCCTCCGGGGTGGGTGGGGTGATTTCTTCGGCTGTTTCTTCCTCCTCTGCGGCGGCGGAGCCCTCCGGGGCGTTCAGTTTACGGCGGGGGGCTTCCAAGGCTTCCTGCATGGAGGGCTGGATGCTCTCAAAGAAGTTTTTGATGATGGCTGCCGCCATATGACCGCCGGAGATACGCTGGTGCGGGCGCCCTTCGTACAGGGCCACATAAGCGTAGCGGGGCTCATCCGCCGGGAGGAAGCCGGCAAACCAAGCTAAGCGGCAATCATCCGAGGTGCGTCCCCATTGGGCTGTACCCGTTTTGCCTGCGCTGGAAACGTAACTCAGGGCGGCGCGGCGGCCGGTACCGCCATTCACCACCGCCTTCATCCCCTTGCGCACTACGCTGAGTGCCGGGGACATATCCTTCAGGTTCCCTTGGGCTACCGGGGTAAATTGGTACACTACGTTGCCATCGCGGTCCAGCACTTGGCGGATGAGCTGGAGCTTGGGCAGGTATTCGCCATTGGCAATGCCGGCCACGGCGTGTGCCACCTGCAGCGGGGTGGCCAGCAGTGCCCCCTGGCCGATGGCCATGTTGGCGGCATCGCCTGCCATGAAGCCGCGGCCGTAGTTGCGGTGCATCCACGCCTCGTCCGGCACATTGCCGGCTTTATCCGGCAGGGGGAGGCCGGAGGTGCTACCATAGCCGAAGCGGCGCGCTGTTTCGCACAGGCGCGCTGCGCCGATGCGGGGCTCCCGCGTGGCGGCAATCTGGTACATAAAGGGGTTATTGGAGAGTACGAGGGCGGTAACGCAGTTAATGGAGCCGGCGAATTTGCTGTGGTTTTTGAATTCGTGTCCGCCGATGCGGACGCTGTACGGGCAGTTCACATAGGTGCCTTCCGTGATGACGTTGTGGCGAAGTCCGGCGGCCACGGTAATGGTCTTAAAGGTGGAGGCCGGGGGATACACACCGGCAAAGGCACGGGATACCAGCGGGGTGTTCGGGTCGTTCCGCAGGGTATCGTAATCCTTTTGGGAAATGGCCGGGATAAAGGTGTTCGGGTCAAAATTCGGGGCGGAGGCCAGCACCAGCACTTCCCCGGTATGCACATCCACCATCACGAAGGCGCCGCGCCCCAAGGTGTTTTCCCGCAGGGCTTTTTCGGCGGCTTTCTGCCAGTCCAAGTGGAGTGTGGTGACCACGGTGCCGCCGGGTTTGGGCTTACTTTGCAGCTCGTCCAGAATTTTGTTTCCGTGTTCATCGAACATGAGGCGCCAGATGCCGGCTTTGCCTGTGAGTTGTTTGTTGAATTTTTGCTCCAAGCCGGCGCGGCCCTCCTGGCGTTCGAAGATGGGGTCGTTGTGGTTAATGGGACCGGTGGGGAGTTTGGCCTTCACCCCCGTGTAGCCCAGAATGTGGCAGGCGGAGGTTTTGGAGGGATAGTTGCGGATGTAGAGGGGGATGAAGTGGCTGTGCGGTACTTGCCCCATTTTTTTCTGCAAGGCCTTGGCCTCCGCTCCGCGCAGGGTGGGCCCCACGGGTAGAGCGAGCCAGCGGCGCTGGCGGTAGTGGTCCAGCAGTTGCTCATCCGTTTTCTCCTTGAGTTCCAGCCCGGCATCGGTGTATGCCTGCATGACTTTCCGGGCGATGGAGAGGATGTTCTGCTCGCTTTCGTCCTGCAATTGGCCAAAGTTAATGGCGGGCTGGTAGGCCACCTCCGAGCAGGCCATTACCTGTCCGTTGCGGTCCGTAATCAGACCGCGCGGCGCCGGCACTGCCAGGGACATGGTGCGAGCGTTGCGGCGCGTGGTGGCATAGGCCACACGGGAGGGGTCATGTACGGTGGGGTCGTCCACCTCATCGGCGGATTTGATGGAGGCATCCGTGGTGTCCTCCTCCATGCTATCGGGTGCCACGGGGGTATGGGCGGGGGCGGAGGGTTCCTCTGCGGGGAATTGTTCGTAGCTTTCCGCTTGCTCCACGCCTTCCTGCATGGCCGGCACGCGGTCCTCCCCACCCAGTTTGACGGTTTCCACGATTTCCTCCGCCACGTCATCATCCGGCAAATCCGGCACAATGGGCGTGGCAGGGGCAGGCGCCGCCCATACGGGCAGTGCAAGGGAAAGGACAAGGAGTGCGTGGTAAAGCCCGTGGCGGTGCATGACTCCGCTATCTTAACCGATTTGCCGCCACAGTGCAATCCTCTTTTCCGGGTAAAAAAATCCCCCCGCTTCCTGGGTGGAGCGGGGGGGGGGGGGAGTGCAGTGTGTGTGGATTAGTCCACGTTATCGAAGATTTCCTCCGGCTTGAAGAAGCGGGCGATTTCCGCCTCGGCGCTTTCGGGGGAATCGGAGGCGTGGCAGATGTTGAGCATGCTGTTGGTGCCGTAATCGCCGCGAATGGTACCTTTATCGGCCTTCATGGAGTTAGTGGGTCCAAGGATGCTGCGCACGCGGGTGATAACGCCGGGGCCGGAGAGTACCAGTGCCACCACGGGGCTGGTTTGCATGAAGAAGGAGAGCTTCGGGAAGAGAGGCTCGCCGTCAATCACCAAATCAATGATGTGGCCGTAGTGTTCGCGCAGGATGGCATCGTCCAGCTGCATCATCTTCATACCACGCAGGCGGAATCCTTCCCCCAGCAGGCGTTGCAGGATAATGCCGGAAAGATTCTTGCGAACACAGTCCGGTTTGAAAAGAATGAGTGTTTTTTCGTCGCGGTTCATAAGAGGTGATAATGGATTAGGAGCCAAAAAGCTGCCCCCCGACCATACGCCTTGCTCCCTGCTATGTCAAGGAAAATTGCGGCGGGAGTATGCGGGAAAAGCGTCCGTACTTGACCCGCCGTGCGGAAATGGGTATCATCGGCGGCAGAACGATGATGGAAGCGCAACTGCAAGCATTGATTAACCGGTACGATACGATTGCGGTGATTTCCCATTTCCGGCCGGATGGGGATGCCATAGGCTCCACTCTGGCATTGGGGTTATCCCTGCAAGGCATGGGGAAGAAGGTGTACATGTGGAATGAGGATGGCGTGCCTGCCCGCTATGCTTTTTTGCAAGGTGCGGAGCAGATTGTCCCCACGCCGCCG
This sequence comes from uncultured Akkermansia sp., assembly GCA_964435145.1. Lineage (GTDB taxonomy): Bacteria > Verrucomicrobiota > Verrucomicrobiia > Verrucomicrobiales > Akkermansiaceae > Akkermansia. Next base: position 9,520 of record CAYSYD010000010.1, on the reverse strand, counting down.
GAGCTGCCGGCGGATGTGCAGCTGGTCATTTGCGTGGATACAGGGGATATGAAGCGCCTGGGAGACCGCTCCCTGCTGCTGCTGGCGGATTTTCCCTGCTTGGTGAACATTGACCACCATGGTTCTAACACCCGCTATGGGCAGCTCAACATCGTGGAGGCGGAGGCGGCTGCCTGCGCTTGTGTGCTGTACCGCTTGCTTAAAAGCTGGGGCTGCCCGCTTACCCGGGAGGTGGCGGCGGCGCTGTATGTGGCCCTCAGCACGGATACGGGTTCCTTCCAGTATGGCAGCACCACGGCGGCGGTGATGCGTATGGGCGCGGAGCTGCTGGAGGCCGGGGTGGATGTGGCCGGGGTGAACCGCCGCCTTTACCAAGAGCTTTCCCATGCCACGCTGCGGGTGCAGGGGGATGTGCTGCGCCATATGCAGGTGGTGGAATCCGGGGCGGTGGCTTATTACGCCATGCCGGCCGGGCGCAAGGCGGAGCTGGGCGTGGGGCTGGAGGAGACGAAGGATTTGGTGGATGTGGTGCGCGTGCTGCAAGGGGTGAAAGTGGCGCTCATCTTCGAGGATTTGGAGGATGGGCGTATCCGCATTTCCCTGCGCTCCAAGGATGAGCGCATCAACGTGGCCGCCATTGCGGCTCAATTCGGCGGGGGCGGGCATGCCATGGCCTCCGGTATTCGCATGCGGGGCCCGCTGGAGGAATGCTGCACGAAGGTGCTGGCAGCCATTAGCAGGGAAATAGCTCAATTGGGATGAGAGGGCGTATGAGTGCAACACCGGAACAGGAGGCTCCCTGCGGAGTGCTGCTGGTGGATAAGGACCCGGGGTTTACCTCCCACAATGCGGTGGCTCTCTGCCGCCGGATTCTGGGTACAAAGAAGGTGGGGCATTGCGGCACGCTGGATCCCATGGCCACGGGGATGCTCATTGTCGTTATCGGCAAGGCCACCAAGGTGCAGGATATGCTCATGGGGGAGGATAAGGTGTACACGGCTACCATGCGGCTGGGGGTGGAAACTAATAGCCAGGATGCCGATGGCGAGGTGGTGGCGGAAAAATCGACCGCCGGGCTGAGTGCGGAGGATATTCGCGCGGCTTTTGAGCATTTCTGCGGTGCCTTTGAGCAGGTGCCCCCCATGTACTCTGCCGTGAAAATTAACGGTGTGCCCTGCTATAAATTGGCGCGTAAGGGCAAGGAGGTGGAGCGCAAAGCCCGCGCCGTGCAGGTGCTGGATTACAGCATTACCCGCATCGATTTGGATGCGGCGGAGGTGGATTTCACCGTACATTGCACCAAGGGCTTTTATGTGCGTACTTATGCACACGATATCGGGCAGAGGCTGGGCTGCGGAGCCCACCTTACGGCTTTGCGCCGCCTGCGCTCCGGCAAGTTCGATATTTCGGAGGCGGTGGATGTGCCCACGCTGAAGGCGGCCGGGCGGGAGGAGCTGCTGGCGCGCCTGCTGCCGCTGGAAAAAGTGCTGGCCGACCGCCGGGATTCCTGAAAAGAAAGGGAGGTTTTTGCCCATGAGGATTTTGCACAGCTTGGAGGAATTATCGGCCCTGCACCGGCCGGTGCATTGGGCCATGGGGTTCTTCGATGGTGTGCATCGGGGCCACCGCCGGGTGGTGGAAAGCGCAGCCGCACCCGGTGCCCTGCGCGGGGTACTCACCTTCGCAGAGCATCCGCTGGCAGTGCTGGCACCGCAGCTCCGGCCCATGCTTATTACTCCCCTGCCGGAGCAGAAAATGGCTTTGCTGGAAGCTCTGGGAGTGGAGGTGCTGCTGGTTCTGCCTTTTACCCGGGAGTTGGCGGCTGTGGAGGCAGTGGATTTCTTGGAGCGCCTGCGCGCGGCTTGCCCCATGGCAGGTATTTCCGTGGGGGAGAATTGGAAGTTCGGTGCCCGCGGCACCGGGGATGCTGCATTGGTGCGGCAATATGCCGCGCAGCACGGGCTGCAAGCCTGTGTGCAGCCTATGGCCGGGCAGGGGGGGGAGAATATATGCTCCACCCGCATCCGGCGGCTTCTGGCGGCCGGGAATATGCCGGAAGCGGAGGCTTTGCTGGGGCATAGCTATACCCTTTGCGGCACGGTGGAGGAGGGGCAAAAACTGGCACGCACCATGGGTTTCCCCACGGCGAATATGCGGGTACACCCGCATGCGGCCTTGTTGCCGGCCGGGGTGTATGCGGTGGAAGCGCTGCTGCCGGGAGGCGGTATGCAGCAGGGAATTGCCAATTTGGGCCGGCGCCCCACGATTGAGGAAGCGGAGAAAATACTGCGTTTGGAAACGCATTTCCCCCATTGGCAGGGGGATTTATACGGGCAGCATCTCTGTGTCTCTTTGCGGCGTTTTTTGCGGGCGGAGCAGCGCTTTGCTTCGCTGGCGGGGTTGCAGGCGCAAATCCGCCGGGATGTGGCTTCCCTCAATTCCCTTCCGGGGTGAGGATGCGTGTTTGTTGCACCACGGTGGAGGGGGTGAGCGCGGCCAGCTCATCCAGCAGGGCGGCGGCAAAACTGCCGGGCAGGGGATGCCGGGCAGCAGCATTTTCCCCGGCTATGCCCAGTATGGCTGCACCGGCGGCGGCTCCGGTAAAAGCATCCGGGGCACTGGCAATGCAGGCGGCGCAAAGGGCACCCATGGCACAGCCCACGGCTGTGACGCGGGTCATGAGGGGGTCCCCATTACCCAGAGCCATCGTGTGGGTACCATCCGTCACATAATCCGTGGCTCCGGTAACCAGCACCACGGCACCACTCCGGCGGGCAAGGCTGCAAGCAGCTTGCAGGGCAGCGGCGCTCTCCTCTGTGGATTCCGGACCGCGCCCGCCGGAGCTTTCGCCTGCCAGTGCGCGGATTTCCGAGGCGTTACCGCGGATGAGGGTGGGCTGCAGCTCCAGCAGCTCCCGGCAGAAATCCGTGCGGAAACGCAGGAAGCCCACGGCCACCGGGTCCAATACCCAGGGTATGCCGGCTGCGCGCGCGCAGGCTACGGCGTGCCGCTGGGCGGCGGCTTGCTCGCGGGAAAGGGTGCCCACGTTGATGAGCAGCCCCCCGCAGGCTGCCGGCAGTAGTTGCGCGATTTCTTCCGTATCCCGGAGCATTACCGGGGCTGCTCCCACGGCCAGCAGCATGTTTGCCGTGATGGATTGCGCCACGGAGTTGGTAAGGGAGAGTACCAGAGGGCAACTGCGGCGCAGTTCCTCCAGCACTTGGGCAAAGGGCAGGGCTGTGGTACTCATGGGCGGGCAGAGAGTTCGCGTGCAGCTGCGGCAGGATTCTCCGCCGCACAGATGGCGGATACCACGGCAATGCCATCGCAATGCCCCCCGGCGCGCAGTTCCTTTGCCCGCGCGGCATCCAGCCCGCCTATGGCACAAATGGGTACCGGGCAGCTTGCAGCTATGGCATTCCACCGTGCTATGCCCAGCGCGGGCGGGGCATCGTCCTTGGAAATGGTGGGAAACACGGGACCGCAGCCCACATAGTCCACCAAGGAAGCATCCACGGCCGCCATTTCCGCCTCGTTCGCCACGGTGAGCCCCAGTATCTTATCCGGCCCCAGATAGCGGCGGGCATCGGCCACGGGGGTATCCCCCTGGCCGATGTGTACCCCATCGGCATTCAATTCCAAGGCCAGCAGAATATCGTTGTTGATGATGAGGGGGATGCCGGCTCCGCGCAGGTATTGGTGCAGGGGGATGGCCTCCGCCAGGAGGTCCGCACGGTTGGTATGCCCGCTGCGGTATTGCACCATGCTTACCCCGCCGCCTTCCACGGCGCGGCGCACGGTTTCCGGCAGGCCGTAGCGGCAGCGCTCCGGCGCATCCGTTACCAGATAAACATCTAAGTTAAAAGGCGGCTTCATGCAAAGAGTTTGGTGGAGTAGTAGCGGTCCGCCCCATCCGGGAGGATGACAACGATGCTTTTTCCTGCCCATTCCGGGCGGGCGGCCAGTTGGGTGGCGGCCCACAGTGCCGCTCCGGAGGAAATGCCCACTTGTACGCCTTCCAGACGCCCCAGCTCGCGGGCTGTTTCCAAGGGAACATCGTTGTCCACGGGGATAATCTCGTTATAGATGCTGCGGTCCAGCGTGGCAGGAATAAAGTTTGCCCCGATGCCTTGGATGCTGTGGGGGCCTGCGTGGCCTTGGCTCAGCAAGGGGGAGGAGGCAGGCTCCACCGCCACAATGTGAATGCCCGGGTTTTTCTCCCGCAGATAGCGCCCGGTGCCGGAGATGGTGCCCCCGGTGCCCACTCCGGCTACCAATGCATCCACCTGCCCCCGGGTGGCTTCCCAAATCTCCGGACCTGTGGTGGCATAGTGTGCCGCAGGATTGGCAGGATTGGTAAATTGCCCGGCCAAAATGGAACCGGGAATTTCTTGCAGGAGTTCCTGCGCGCGGTCCACGGCACCTTGCATGCCGGCCTCCCCGGGAGTGAGTACGATTTCCGCTCCATAGGCGCGGATGATGTTGCGGCGTTCCCGGCTCATGGTTTCCGGCATGGTGAGGATGACTCGGTAGCCGCGTGCCGCGCCAATGGCTGCCAGGCCGATGCCGGTGTTGCCGCTGGTGGGTTCCACGATGGTGCCGCCGGCTTGCAGGCGCCCGGTGGCTTCCGCATCGTCCAGAATGGCGCGTGCCACGCGGTCCTTCACGGAACCGGCAGGGTTGTTCATTTCCAGCTTAAGCAGCAGGCGGGCGCGGAGGCGGTGGGCTTGGATGTAGCGCGTGGGCTCCAGAAGGGGGGTGCCCCCCACAAGCTGCGGAACGGAGGTGTGGATGTTCATGGTGTGTTGAAAGGTTTGATTAGAAGCGGGTTATTTTGTTGAATGCCTGTTCCAAATCGGCCAGCAAATCATCGATATGCTCGAGTCCGACGGAAAGGCGCACGGTGGAGGGGGTGATGCCGCAGGCCAGCAATTCCTCCGGCGTGAGCTGGGAATGCGTGGTGCTTGCCGGGTGTATCACGAGGCTCTTGGCATCCGCCACATTGGCCAGCAGGGTGAAGAGTTGCAGCTCCTCGCAAAATTGCCGCGCTGCCTGCTCCCCGCCTTTTAGCTCGAAGGTGAAGATGCTGCCGCCGCCTTGGGGGTAATATGCCTTGTAGAGCCGGTGGTCCGGGTGTTCCGGCAGTGCAGGGTGGTTTACTTGCCGTACCTGCGGATGCCGGCTCAGGTATGTTACCACACGCAAGGCGTTTTGTACATGGCGTTCTACGCGCAGGGAGAGAGTTTCCACCCCTTGCAGCAAAAGAAAGGAATGGAAGGGGCTTAGCGTGGCTCCCTGGTCCCGCAGTTGCACAGCCCGCAGCCGCGTGGCATAGGCCACGGGGGCGCAGGCTTGCTGGAATACCAGCCCGTGGTAGCTTGCGCAAGGGCGGGTGAGCGTGGGGAACTTATCGTTCTGCTCCCAGTCGAAACGCCCGCCATCCACCACGATGCCGCCCATCACTGTGCCGTGCCCGCCTAAAAACTTGGTGGCACTGTGGATGACGATGTCCGCCCCATGCTCCAAGGGGCGGAAGAGGTAGGGGGTGGCAAAGGTGTTATCCACCAGCAGGGGGATGCCGTGCCGGTGCGCCACGGCGGCTATGGCTTCCACATCCGCCAAGTTGCAGTTCGGGTTCCCCATGCTTTCGATGAATACCAGCCGGGTTTCCGGCCGTATGGCGGCTTCGATGGCGGCCGGCTCGCTCTCCTGCACAAAGGTGGTGCTTATGCCTCCCTCTGCCAGTGTGTGGGCAAAGAGGTTGTATGTGCCGCCATAGATGTGGCCGGCAGAGACAATGTGTTCCCCGGCGCGGGTAATCCCGCGCACGGCGTTATCAATGGCGGCAGCCCCGCTGGCAAATGCCACGGCGGCGGCTCCCCCTTCCAATGCGGCCACGCGCCGCTCCAGTATGTCCGTGGTCGGGTTGGTGAGCCGGGTGTAGATGTTCCCCGCTTCTCGTAATCCGAAGCGGGCTGCGGCGCTTTCCGCATTCGGAAATTCATATGCCACGGTGGCGTAGATGGGTACGGCTCTTGCCCCGGTGGCGCTGTCGCTCGTCTCCTGCCCCACGTGGATTTGCTGCGTTTCGAAATGATGTGTTTTGTTCATGTGTTCTCCTACTATTTATGTAGGGTATGCAGTGATGCTACACCCGCAGCGCTGCGGAGTCAATACCAAAATGGTGGAAAAAATTAATCACCCGTGGGGGAGGAGCCGCGGAGGAGAGCCCGGGCAAAGGAATCCGGGAGGCCGGTGCGGGCAATTTTGGTACCGGCTTGCTCCACGTTGTAAGGCACACGGCGGAGGTGGAGGGTGAAGGTTTCCGGGCAGAAGAGAGCATAGGCTGCGCGCCAGTTCATATCGCGGGGTTGGCCCACGGAGCCGGGATTAATGAGGAAGCGCTCTCCCCTGGGGAGGTGGAGGGAGAAATCGCCGCGGGCATCGTAGCACACGGGGATTTGGTCCACTTTGCCATGGCGGAAGCGGAAGATGGAGGCGCGGTGGGTATGGCCGAAGAAGCTCACGCGTTCCTGCACGGCGGCAAAAACTTTTGAGGCCTCGTTCACATTGGCAATGCGGCCCCAGCGTTTAGGAGCCTCCGGGGTGGCATGGCCAAGCAGGCAGTTTTCCCAGCGTGCATGGTGAGGGAGGCGGCGTATCCAGGCAATATCTTGCGGGGGGAGCATATCCTCCGTGCGGTCCATCATGCTATTGTACATGGGGATGCCGAAGACGCTGCGGTCCAGCAGTGCGGCTTCGTGGTTTCCCCGCACGGCGGCCAGAAATCTGGGGCGGAGCAGAGCCAGACATTCCGCCGGATTGCCGTTGAAGCCTATGTAATCCCCCAAGCCGATGATGCCGGAGGCACCATGCGCATCCATATCCTCCAGCACAGCCTGAAGGGCCTCCAGATTGGCATGAACATCGGCTAGAATGGCGGCAAGCACGGGTGGAAAATCAGCCTTGCTGGAGGATTTGCTGCAAGCGTTCCTTGAAGGCGGGAACACCCTCGCCCATGGCGGCGGAGAGGGGGAGAATTTCCACTTTGGGGAAGCGCTGGCGGAGGATGTCGAGATTCTCTGCGGCGCAGGGCTCATCCATCTTATTGGCGATAATGAGCCAGGGGCGGGCAGCCAGCTCCTCGGAGTAGAGTTTGATTTCCTTGCGGAGGGTTTGGATGGCTTCCACGGGGTCGTGTTCCAGGCCGGTCATATCCACCACAAAGAGCAGCACATGGCAGCGCATAATATGGCGCAGGAACTCGTGCCCTAAGCCGCGGTTTTGCGAAGCTCCCTCGATAATGCCGGGAATATCCGCCACCACGCAGCGGTTGTAGTCCTCAAATTCCACTACGCCCACAATGGGTTGCAGCGTGGTGAAGGGGTAGCTGGCCACTTTCGGCGTGGCGTTGGAAATAGCTGTAAGCAGTGTGCTTTTGCCCGCATTCGGGTAGCCCACCAGCCCGGCATCGGCAATGCGGCGCAGCTCGAAGAAGTATACGCCGGATTCTGCCTCCGTGCCGTACTCGAATTTGAGGGGGGCTTGGTCCGTGGCCGTGCGGAAATGCCAGTTGCCGCGCCCGCCCTTGCCGCCTTGGCAGAGGACGAAGCGCTCTCCGGGTTCCGTGAGGTCGGCAATTTGTTCCAGTTCAATGCCATCGCCCTCGCGTTCCAGCCAAGTGGCTTCCTGCATGGTGGCGGCATTACTGCGGTAAACAATGGTGCCGGGGGGTACTTTGCCGATAACGGTTTTACCATCGCGGCCATGCTTGCGGGCGTGCATGCCGGGCATGCCATCCGTGGCAATCAGTTTGGGGTCGTAAAAATAGGAGCGCAGGTCGTTGGTGCCGGTGCTAACCTCCAGAATCACGCTGCCGCCATCGCCGCCATCGCCGCCATCGGGGCCACCGCGAGGCACGAACTTCTCACGGCGGAACGATGCCAAACCATTCCCGCCTTTACCGGCCTTTGCAAAAATTCGGATGTTATCTACGAACATGCGCTGAGATTACAGCATTTTCCTCCGGTTGGCAATCAAAAAGCATTGCATCTACCGGGGGAAAGCTCCCCCGCAGAGGGGAGTAAGGGCTGTATACAGCTTATTTCTTCTTGGCATGGGTGCTGCGCACCATGGCCACAATGCGGGAATCGATGTAGTTCTTGCTGAAGAGAATGCGTTCCTCGCGCTCGGTGGTTTTGTTCAGCCCGGCTACCACGAGATCCAGCTCCCCGCTGGAGAGTTTGTTGATGAGGGTTACATAGTCCATATCCCGCAATTCAATCTTCACGTTCAAGTGGAGGGCTAAGCGCCGGAGAAGCTCCATATCGAAACCGGTAAGCGTGGGTTTGCCCTCCTCGCCGGGAACCTGGAAACACATGGGAGCCAGCTGGCTGCATGTGCCCACCACCAAGGTGCGGGTGGGATTGGCCGGCGTCTCAATCTTGGGCATGGGCGGTACATCGTACCCGGTGTAGGGGTCGTCCTTTTGGTTATTGAGCTGAATCCAGCGGGTGTACATCTCCTCGTAGGTGCCATTCGCTTTGTAAGCATCAATAAAGTCGTTAATGCTTGCCACTAAGGTGGCATTATCCGGGGAAACGCCGATGGCGATATCCACCGTGCCGATATTGCCGGGCAGGATTTCAAAATCCGGCGTATGGGCAGCCACATATTCCAGCGTGTGGCTATCGAACACATAGGCCTCAATTTTATTCTGCAACAGGGCGGAGTAGGCAGCGTGGTGGCTGTTGAAATAGCTGGGGCGTGCCTTGGAAAGTTTGATTTCCCCTTCGTACATGGCCGTGGCTCCCAGCGGAAGCCCTACGCGGTAATCCGGGGAGTTGAGGTCCTGTATGTCCGAAAATTGGGGCATGTTCTTCTTATACGGATCGCCGCAGGAGCTGAAAACGCATGCCGCCAGAACACAACACAGTATACTTGCAAAGGAGAAAAATTGCTTCATGCCGGGAGTTGAACGTGTACTGCCCCGCATTCTACACATTTTCATTTTTGATTACGAGTAAAAAAAACGATGCGGCAAAAAAATCAGGCGCAGTAGCCTGCGCCTGGTGCAAAAGTAAGCTGTTTGCCGGGGGGCTTTATTCCCATTCGATGGATGCCGGCGGCTTGGTGCTGATGTCGAACAGCACGCGGTTGATGCCGGATACTTCGTTGAGAATGCGGTTGGAGGCCTCTCGCAGCAAATCGTAAGGCAGCTGCACCCAATCGGCCGTCATGGCGTCCTCGGAGACGATGGCTCGCAGGTTGGTGGCGAATTCGTAGGAACGCTCATCGCCCTTTACGCCTACGGTTTTAACGGGGATGAGCCCGGCATATGCCTGCCAGCACTTATCGTACCAATCCCATTTACGCAGAGTACCGATAAAGATGGCATCGCACTCGCGGATGATATCGAGGCGTTCCTTGGTCACCTCTCCGGGGCAGCGCACGGCCAAACCGGGTCCGGGGAAGGGGTGGCGCCACAGGATATCGTGCGAAATACCCATGGAAGCGCCCA
>CAYSYD010000009.1:0-32859 GCA_964435145.1 uncultured Akkermansia sp. | reverse complement strand
CGTATGGTGCTGAAGCGATGTGCGATAATAAAGGTGGTGTGGCCTGCGGCAAGCCGTTCCAGAGATTCCTGAATGGCGGCTTCGCTCTTCATATCCAGAGCAGAAGTAGCTTCGTCCAGGATCAGCACCGGGGCGTTTTTCAGAAAGGCGCGGGCAATGGACACGCGCTGGCGTTGTCCGCCGGAAAGGCCGCCGCCGCCTTCTCCCAGGATGCGGTTGTACCCCTCCGGATGCTGCAAGGCGAATTCGTCCACCCGAGCGAGGGCGGCCGCTTGCTCCACGGCAGTTTGGTCTGCACCGGGGCGGCCGGCGCGGATATTTTCCAGAATGGAATCGTGGAAGAGTGCCGAGAATTGGGAAACGAGGCCGATGGTGCGGGTGCGTTCTGCGCGGGCAATATCCTTGAGGTTCACGCCATCCAAGCGAATGCTGCCTGTATCCGGGTCGTAAAAGCGGCAAATGAGGTTAATAAAGGTTGTTTTACCGGAGCCACTGGGGCCCACCAGTGCCACAATCTGCCCGGCGGGTACTTGCACGCAAATATCCTGCAAGACTTGTTTTTCCGGTGTGTAGCCGAAGTTGACATGGTCGAACTCTACGGCACCACTCACCGGATTGGGCAGAGGCTTGGGGTTTTCCGGTTCGGGCGTTTCATCTTTGGCGTACAGGACTTCGTTAATCCCCTCGATGGCGGTGGCCATCAGGTGGCAGCGATTGGCCACTTCCCCCAGTTTTTTGATGGGGTCATAGCAGAAGTAAAAGGCTGTTACAATGGCGGTAAATTGTTCGAGTGTTAAACCATGGCTGCATCCCTGGTACAGGGAATAGGAAATGGCAAAGGCACTCACTACTTCCACGGATGGGGTAACGCTCTGCTGCCATGCGATTACGCGCACGAAGAGTGAGTTATAGTGGCGGATATGGCCTTGCAACAGTTCCGTCTGCCGCTTTTCCAGATTAAAGGCGCGAACCTCCCGCTGGGAAGAGAGTGTTTCTTCCACCGTGGCGGTGATAAAGTTCATCCCGGAAAGGGCTTTTCGCATTTGCTTTGCCATGCGTTTTCCCACTGTACGCACAATGGGAACGCATACGATTGTGATGGCCAGATTACCCAGGAGCATGGCCGTTTCATCCTGGCTGATGGCTGCATACACAAGATATGACACGGCGGCCACGAGGGTGAGGGGCTGGATGACCAAATCGTTCAGCACGGACATCATCCCCTGCTGGGCCATGGCTGTGTACTGCAACACCACTGTCATCAAAGCGCCGCGTTGTTTGCGGTCGTGGAAGGAAAAGGGGAGGTACTGCAAGCGGGCAAAAACATCCGCTCTCAATGCGGAGACAGCTTTTACACCGGCTTTGGAAAGCAGGAAGCCGTTGATATAGGTGGCGATGCCACGAATACCCATCGCAAGGGGGATGAGCAATGCGGCGCCCCAAAGCGTGGCCGTTGCCAGATGTTCGCTTCCCACCGTGCGGGCCACCCATTCCTGCAACCAAGCGGGAGGCGGCTCTGTTCCGAACACTATGGGAAAGATATACTGAATCATCACCGGCAGGCCGAATCCCGCAGCCGCAGCCGCAATTAACCCGGCCAATATCCCCCCCACTACCAAAGCGCCCTGAGGCAACACATAACGGCGCAGCAGCGGCTTGAACAGCTCCCAGATACTTTCTTTTTCCCGTGTACTCATGGAGATTTCCAACATTCTAGCAGACAGGACATCCCAACGCAATCCAATTTCACCCCTCGGCACGGACTTTTCCTTCAAGGGGCGATTATTTTGCCATACATGGCAGCTTCTTCCGCCCCCGGACTTGACATCTGAGGCTCAATAGTGCAGAATAACAGGACATGCGTTTCCTCCCCTTCCGGGAAAGGAATAGAATAAAACGTTTTCTCAACCGACAATGAAAAGACAGCTTATTCAGACTGCCCTGCTGGTATCCTCCACGGTGTTCCTCAGCTCCTGTTTTGAAGAAACTCCCACACCGGAGGACTCCGGCACACCCGCAGTACCGGAGCAGACCGCCCAGCCGGTAGTCCCCACCCAGCCCACCGATGAGGAAATTCTGAAGCTCATCACGGAACAGCTTTCCATTCCGGCCTATCTGGCTCCCGGCACGCTGGCGTGCGAGGACCCCACTCCCCAACCCGATGGTAGTATTACCATGACTGCCAAGATTACGCTCGCGGTGCAGGAGGATATGTATACCAAGGAAGCCGCTCCGGCTGAGCTGAACAAGGAACGGGAGGCCGTAAATGAAGCGGCAAACCAATCCATGAAACCGGAATCCGTTTACCTCCTGCAAATCGGCGCGCCGACCAACATGATTACGGACGAGGACCGCAAGGCTAAGCCCCTGCCCGAAAATCTGCAAGGTGCGCTCAATGAGCTGAAAGAGCTGGCAGATTCCGCAGTGTATACCAAGGCCGTCTCCGCAGGGGAGGAAGTTTCCGCCACCATTTCCTTTACTGCCGTTTATAAGGATGGAGCATGGCAGTACAGCGGCATCAGCATGGAGAAATCCGCGCTTCAGCAGTTGGAAAACTACAGTACCCAAAGTGCCCTGCCCCAGGATGCCCCCGTGCTTACCCCCGAGTTTACGGAGAACCGTAAGAATCTCATCCGCGAGAAAATTGCTGCTTTTAACCAGTTGGCGGATCCCTACATCAAGAGCAGAGAGGAAGCTGCCCGTGCTACGCTGACGGAAAATCAGGCCAGGGCGGAGGAGGAAGCCCGCCGGATGACGGAACAGGCAGCAGCAGAGGAAGCTGCCCGCCAGGAGTGGGTGAATCTTTGTGTGCAGGCGCTTACCGATGGTAAACTCTTTGCCGGGGAGTGGAAGCGCGATAACAAATTCGGTGAGCTTTCCCTCCAAATTGACACGGCCAAACAGTTCGACAATTCTATCCAATTTGTGGGGACGATTTACGATACCAAGCTGCCCGAGGCATGCCTCGACATTGCCGGGCGTTGCGACCTGACGCCCACGGACAACGGAGCCCAAGTGGATATTACCATTTACGATGGGCAGTATGACCCGGACCAGCCTACAGCGGAGGTGTACGATGCTAAGGATGGTCTGCTGGTGCTGCATCTGGATAAGGGGGGCAAGCTGAGCGGTATTATGAGCTGCGCCTCCTGGAGTGGCTCCCCGGAAAAGGCATTCCAAATCAACATGAGCCCCAAAGCTGCGGAAAAGAAGTCTTCCCGTCGCCGCTAAATCCGGTTTAATCTGAAGTTGTATAAGCCCTCCCTGTGAACCACCGGGAGGGCTTATGTATCCGCCCTTCTCCGCTCTATGAACCTCCTTTTTCTTACAAAAGCGCAGTTCCCCTTTGTGCGCTGGGCGGCGCCTCACTTGGCTGCATTAGCCATTATCCTTCTCATAGGTGTGGCCATTGTCTTATGGGGGCATCGTGGGGATGAGTTGCACCGGCAACGCCTTTGCCACGGGGTGGCGTATTTTCTCATCGGGGAAATGGTGCTGGAATTCGGCTGGAGATGGAGTACCCTGCACTATGGTTCTCTGGCGGAAAACCTGCCCTTGCATTTCTGCTCCGTCATGATGATTGTGGCGGCTATTGCGCTCTGCCGGCAATGGAACTGGGCATGTGCTTTGGTATATTTCGGCGTGCTTACGGCCAGTATACAGGCTTTGGTTACTCCGGCCATGGCGGACGGATACCCTTCTCCCATCTATTATTTCTTTTTTGCCTCGCATGGGGCGCTGCTGTGGGCAGCCATTGCCGTGCTTGGCGTGCTGCGGTGGAAGCCCCGGCGCGGGGATGCTCTGCGTTCCCTCCTGCTCATGGATGCATACTTGCTTTGCGCTATTCCGCTAAATACATGGCTGGGAACTAACTACGGCTTTACGCAGGAAAGTCCTGTACCGGGGTGTATTCTGGATTATTTAGGGAGTGCGCCTTGGTATTATCTCTGGCTGCAGCTTCCGGCTCTTGCCCTTTTCTGTTTTATGGCAAGACTTCTTAATTACCGTATTCATAAATAGCTGTTGCATCTCTACGCAATTTTGGCTTTATCTTCCCACCTGTCCGGTTGTATGTAGCATTTTATATGCCTACATCACTCCAAAAACAACTTATCGGACATCTGAATCTCTCTGCTTTAGATGTGATGCGCCTCTTTGCGGAATTTGCTGAGGATGCCGGAGTCATGCATTGCAGTCGTATGACTGTTTTGCATACATTCCGCAGGATTTTCCGTTCCGGCATAGTAGCAGTACAAGCAGCGGAGCATACCGTCACCTTCCGGGAGGCTGTGCGTCTTAGTCTCCATGCGCGCAGGCACCGCCGCCCGAGTACCAAAGCAGATTTACGCTCCTACACGAATCGATTTCTCCGGCAGAGAGAATTTGCGGATAGCCCCATACGGCACATTTCTGTAAACCAATGCCGGGAGCTATTAGAGAGCCAATTCGGGCACAGCAACCATGTTTTTCGCAAGGCGCATTGTGTACTCCACAGCATTTTCACCTTTGGTATACGCCAAGGCTGGTGCGACAGCAACCCGACGGACGGAATCACCCCCTATCCCATCAACGAGAAACGCATTGAGATTTTGGATCTCCGGCAGATTCGCAGACTTCTTCGCGCCTGCCGCATAAGCAAACTCCAATGTATGGAGGCATCCATACGGCTCATGCTCTGGTGCGGTATCCGCCCTAACGAGGTGCAAAGGCTCCGCTGGCGGGACATCGATGAGCTGGAACACGTTGTCTATGTGGAACCCCAAAACAGTAAAACAGGAGGAGCCCGTGCTGTACCTCTCCGAGGGGGAGCTAATTGGCTGTGCCTCCATAAAGGGGCAGACGATGCCTTCATTGCGCCGCGCGACTGGGTGCGAAAATGGCGCATGGTACGCCAAACGGCCAAGCTGACCAACTGGCAATACGATACGCTGCGCCACACCTTTGCCAGTATGCACCTCAAGCACTTTCACAACATCGTCCAGCTCCAAGAGGAAATGGGGCACCGCAATTGCGATTTACTCCGCACACGGTATCTCAATCTCCGCAATCTCTCCTCCGTCACAGCCCGAGTATTCTTCCAAAAAGAGAGCTAAGGGCGCAGCAAACCTTACTGCTCCCTAACCCGGAGCAGTAAGGGTAATGCAAGCTGCTATACAGGAGAAAACAAGCAGCTCATTTTTTCATTTCTCACTTGCAGGAGCCGGAGGAAGAGGTGTAGTATGGAGGAGCTATGATATTCACGCTCGTGATAGGTCTAACGTTGGCGCTCTTTCTGGGCATGCTGGGTAAGTCTTTAGTTGCCCTGCTCATGGTGCTGCTCACCCGGCGGTCTCTGCGGCTGGGCGTTCTGGTGGGTGGTTCTCTATCCCAGATTGGCGAATTTTCCTTTATTTTGGCAACTATGATTGCCGGGCCATACAAATTACTACCCACAGAGGCGGTCAACGTCATTACCGGTGTAGCGATTCTCTCTATCACGCTCAATGCGGCATTATACCGTTTTGTGACCATGCTGGTCGATATATTACAGGCAGCGGGGATACGGGCAGAACGCCCCCCTACACAATGTACCGGAAGCAGAGGAAAGCCGAAACCGTGTGCTGCCGGAGGGGCATGGCTCCTGCGGGCAGCTGGTAGCGCGGGTATTGAGGCGTTATGATGTGGATGTTGCCATTATCGAAATGAACATCGACACTGTGAACCGACTCATGAACAAGGGCATTCCGGCTATCCGCATTTCCGCACACACTCATTACATACGCCATGCCCAAGGCATGATTGAGGCCGGAGCCAGCAGCGTATTCTCCGGAGAAGCCGAGGTGGCACTGGCGATGCGTAGCCATAAGCTGCGCATATTCGGAGCCACGGAGGAGCAGATTCGGCGCGAAAGGCAAAAGAATAGCAAGGAGCTTTTTGACCGCGCTGCGGCCGAGGCAGCCCATGCCAAAACAAGTAAAAAATGAACATGCACCCCATGAAACAACTTTTTCTTATCCTCGTACTTCTGCTGGCCATGCCTGCCACCATGGCGAATTCCTCCGGCGACCGCCTTATGAGCGAACTGCTGCAAATGGGCAGCGAAGCTCTCGCCAAAAGAGCGGCTAAGGAACGCGCCGCAGAGCAAAAGAGCTTGCAGCAACCGCCCCCCGGAAGTCTGGCAGGAGTGGTGAAGGATGCTGCCGATACACTGCTGGAAAACTACAAGCAGGATGGCCGCGATTATGCGGAGGAGCTAAGCCTCATTCTTGCGGATAAGGTGTTGGAAACCCCGCAGGTAAAATCCGCACTCAGCTCTGTGCGCGCTCTCTGTGTGGCCGTAGTGATTTATCTGAGCGTGGTCGCCATCATCATGATAGGCCTGTTGATACGCCTGAGAATCCTCTTCGGGCGGCTCATGATGGAGCTGCGGGCAAAGGAGGAGCGCTAGTCCTCCACCGGAAGGGCTTCCGCCACACGCACCACATCCATACCTGCGGCTAATCCGGCGCGAATACCGGGTTCCGCATCCTCGAACACCACGCAATCCCCGGGGGCTACGCCCATGCGTTCCGCACAGAGCAGGAAAATATCCGGGCGGGGTTTTCCGCAGCCTTCCGGCACATCCGCAGGAGTGACCATAATGGGGAACAGCTCCGCCACCCCGGCAGAAAGCAAGGTTTCCCGGGCTCCCTCCGGCATGCTTCCCGTGCCGATGGCGTAGGGAATTCCACAAGCATGCAGGCGGCGCACCAAATCCATAGTTTCCGGAATTTCCGGCAGCACCTCATTTTGCAGCAGCCAAGCATAGCGCCGGCGCTTCTCCTCGGCCACGGTTTCCGGCTCCATATGCAAGCCGTAAGTTTTGTTCAAATCCGCCACAATATCCGGCGCAGCCATTCCGCCATGGGCCACAAACTCCGCCCAGCGGAACACATGCAGCGGAGCGCCGTGTTTTTGCAAAGCCCAGCGCCACGCCCGGTAGTGGGTAGACATACTATCTACCAAGGTACCGTCCAAATCAAAAATATAGCCGGCATATGTTTTATCCGGCATTTTTACCCGTGGAGACATCGGCATCAGAGGTCGAATTTGTTTACAAAAGCCTGCAAATCGGTGTCCTTACCGAAAAGCACCAGCACATCCTCCTTCAGGAACACCATGGAGGCCTCCGGCATATCAATCACCGGCTGTTCCTGTTGTTCCAGGACATCATCCCCGGAAGGTTCCGCCCAGACCTGTCCACGGCGCACCGTAAGCAAATTCAAGTGGTATTCCGAGCGCAAGCCCACATCCATGAGTTTGCGTCCCACCCAATCCTCAGGCAGGCGTACATCTGCCAAAGAGTGGGTGGCATCCATACGGCGTTGCCGCATAAGGCCTTCATTCACAAATCGGGAGGCAAGCTGGCGAGCCGCCACATCCTCCACACGAAAAAGCTCCGTTACGCCGATAAGTTTCAGCACCTTGCCATGCAGCTCATTCACCGCGCGGGAAAGCAGGTTTGTTACCCCCAGCTCCCGCAACTGGGCGGAAATGAGCATATTGCGTTCGTACTGCTCCCCCACGGCCACAATGACATAGGTTTGCTCGCCTACGAGGTCGAGCTGGCGCAACACACGCATATCCGTAGCATCTCCCACAAGGGCATAGGAAACATTATCCTTGAGTTCTGCAATGGGAGATTCCCGTTCATCCAAGATGGTGACCTCGAAGCCGAGATCTGCCAGATACAGCGCCAAGGCGCGACCGAATTGACCTATACCGATAATGACAAATTTCATATATGAAACAAGGGGTAACTTTAGTTAAGTGGGAGGCGCGTTTCCGGCAAACGCACGGGGGAGGGGTCTTTCTGCCGGATGAAAATAAGCATAAAGGTGAACATACCCACACGACCGAAGAGCATATTCAGCGCCACAATACATTTAGAAAATGAGGAAAGCTGCCCCACTGCCCCTAAATCAAAACCGGTGGTAGTATAAGCGCTCACCTCCATGAAAAGCACCTTCACCACCCCGTAAGAGGAATGGGCTATCGAAGGTTCCAACAGCAGCACCAACAAGGTGGTAAACACAATCCAGAAAATGGAGAGAACCACCGTTGCCATGGCGCGTTCCACGGTGTTGCGGGCAATACGGCGGCCATGCAGCTCCACATCCGTCTGGCCGCGCAGCACTCTGAATACCTCCAGCACGCAAAGAGCAAACACCGGAGCATACACACCACCGCCCGTACCGGCCGGGTTCCCCCCCACAAACATCAGGAAACACAGGAAAAGCTGGTACACCGGTCCGTATTCACGAATATCCGTAAGGGCAAATCCCGCAGAACGCCCCACGGCATTCCACAGGGATTCCCACACGTTGAACCATCCATTCTCGTGCGTGGCATGGGCGGAGGGTTCCCATACGCCCAGCAGGGTAAGCCCCAGAGTACCCACCAGCATCACCAAGCACATCACACGCCAAACAAGCCACGAGTTCGTACTCCAGCGGCGGTTCGGGCGTTTGCCGGAAAGGCGTTGCTTTAACCGTGTAAGGCTTTCCAAATAAACACCAAAGCCCACGGTACCCAGCAGCACAAGGAGCATCATCACCACTTGGACAGCATATTGGTGCGTAACCCCCTGCTGCTGCATGCCATGGGGGAAAATATCTATTCCCGCATTACAAAAAGCGGAAACGGCATGAAACACGGCATAACCCAACAAATGCTCCTGCGGAATCCCGGGATTGCCCTGCCAGAGGAAGTACAGGCAAGCCGCACCGGCAGTCTCCGCCAGCAGTGTAATGAATACAACCGTTTTAAGCAATGCCGGCACCACATTCACTCCCTGCTGATCCAGTATACCGGATACGGACATCGTATCCCGCACGGCCAAGCGTTTCCCCACCATCATCAGTACAAAGTAGGAGAACGTCATCACCCCAATAGCGCCCACCTGAATATCCAGCAGCAGCACCAGCTTCCCCAATGGAGTAAAAGTGGATGCCACATCCACAGTACTTAACCCGGTGATAGACGTGGCCGAGGCACAAATGAAAAACGCATCCACCAAGGATACAGGCACATATGTAGCCCCGGGCGTAAGCAATACCAGCGTGCTTACCACCACTAAGGCCAGCATATAAGAAAAAAACATCACCGCAGGGGACCATCCCCGCCCCCCACGCACAGGGCTACGCCGCCGCGCACGCAAAAAAGCTCGAATGTTGACAATGGAAAAGCCGCCCAAGAGGAAACTCAGCACCAAGCTGCACAAAAAGGCCCAACCGGGCAAAAACTCCCACACGCCGCCGGAAAAAAAGAAGGAAGCCACCAGCCCCACCAAAAGCTGCAAGCCCAAATACCGCCCGGGACGCCTCTTCCTAATCCACTCCCCAAGGAAATGAAACAGCACCACCATGGTATTGAACCATACGAGACCGCACAAAATCATGTGCGAGCCATCCACAAAAGCATCGCGGGATTCCAAATTATCCGCTACCTGCTCGAAACAAGCCTCCCAAAGCACAATAAAAAGCACCATGAGACCGGAGAGAATCTCCGGCAACTCCAGGGAGCGAATAGACCTTTCTTCCTGCCTCACAAGTGCCATGATACGATTAGGTACGCGGGAATCATAGCATAAGAGAGCAGCTTTGGCAAGTCCGCCCCGCCCCTCAGACTTTAGCGCCCTGCCGGGAGATGGCCCACACACCACCAGCAATACACAGTACAGCCACCACCTTTTGCCAAGAAAGCGCATCCACTCCCAGCAATATCCCCACAGTGGCAGCAATAACAGGCTGAATGTAATTATACGCCGTCACAGTGGCGGCTTCCAAATGCCTCTGCCCCACAATCATGAGCAGGTAGCTTACGAAAGAGCCGAACAGCACCACATATACCGTACCCAAGCATTCCGGCGCACCCCATTGCCCCCACTGCATGGCGCATAACTCCCCGACCCATAGCGGCGCCGTCAGCACCGCAGAAATGAGAAAAAGCCAGCGCATAAGTACCACCGGGTGGTATTTCCGAATAAGGCCGCTGAAAAAGACAAAGTAAAAAGATGCCGCCAGCTGGGAAACCAAGCATATCGCATCTCCCAGCGGGCTGCCCATGCGCCCGCCCTGCATCCGGGAGCCCAAAATGAGGATGAGAGCCCCGGCAGCAGCCACCAGCAACCCGCCCACACGCCATGCGGTAATTTTTGCCCGTAAGAATAATACCGATAGCACAAAGGTAAACACCGGCGTAGTGGTGGTAATAACGCAGGCATTTGTGGGGGAGGTATGCTGCACCCCCAGAACATAGCAAAATTGGTTAATTCCCATACCGCAAAGAGACATGAGGACAAGCCATTTCCAATCCTCCCGGGCAATGGGCTGCCGTGGTGCCACGGCAGAAGCCATCCAGAATAAGCAAGCCGCCCCGCATAGCCGAAAAGCAGCCATACTTACCCCCGTAATTAAGCCGCTTTCCATGGCCCACTTGCACAGGGGGCTCATAAGCCCGAAGCAAAGAAATGCCCCCAATGTAAGAAGATGTGCCTGCCCCCGGGAAATGGCATTCCGGGGGTGCAGCATTATGTTCCTTGCGTTTCTGTCCATACCTGTGTGTGGGCGGGGGGGGGGGTATTCTATATGATTCCCGCTCCAAGGTCAACCCCGGTTCCTGCATCGGCAGGGGGCTTTCTACTTGCACAGCAAGAGGAATGGGTGTACACTGGAAGCATGAGAAGATCCCCCATTCCCGGATTGGTGCTGGCAGATGGATGGCTTGCTCCCTTTGAGCGCGAAATCAAGGGGCGACTGCGGCTTTTCGATGCCCAATTGGAGCGTATTTGCCGCAGGAGTGGTTCTCTGCCGGATTTTGCGGGGGCATTTGCCCATATGGGCTTCAACCGCGATGCAGCCACCGGCGAGTGGATATACCGCGAGTGGGCTCCCGGAGCGCGCGAGTTGTACCTGATTGGCGATTTTAATGATTGGAACCGCAGTACCACTCCCCTGCACCGCCTTGCTTCCGGCGTGTGGGAAACCCGCCTCCCGGCAGAGGCGCTGCACCATGGGCAGCGGGTAAAAGTACATGTGGTGGGAGCGGATAATCAACACAGGGACCGCATTCCGGCATGGATTCGCTATACGCAGCAAGATGCGGTTACGTACGATTACTGCGGCATCATTTGGGAACCGGAACAGCCCTATGTATGGAAGAATACGCGCTGGAATCCCGCCCGAATTAAGACCCCTTTTATTTACGAAGCCCATGTAGGCATGGCCGGGGAGGAAGGTTGCATCCACAGCTACAGGGAGTTTGCGGATGCCGTGTTGCCCCGAGTGGCAAAACTGGGCTACAATGTGGTGCAGCTCATGGCCATCCAAGAGCATCCGTACTATGGTTCCTTCGGTTACCATGTTTCTTCCTTCTTTGCGCCGTGCAACCGCTTCGGCTCGCCGGAGGATTTGAAATATCTGGTGGATACGGCTCATGGCATGGGTGTTGCCGTTCTTCTGGATGTGGTACATTCCCATGCCGTAAAAAATGTGGCGGAGGGACTGAATAATTTTGACGGTTCCGGCGGGCAGTATTTCTGCGCAGGGGAACGCGATAGCCGCCATCCGGATTGGGACAGTTGCCTGTTCGATTACGGGAGGGAAGAGGTGTTGGAGTTCCTGCTCAGCAATCTGCGCTGGTGGTTAGAAGAATTCCGTTTCGATGGGTTCCGCTTCGATGGCGTTACCAGTATGCTCTACCTCCACCACGGGCACGAGCCTTTCGGCAGTTTGGATTGCTATTTCAACACACAGGTAAACCTCAACGCCGTCACCTATTTACAATTAGCCGCCACGCTGGTGCAACAAGTACGCCCGGGAGCTTTTGCCATTGCGGAGGATATGAGCGGCATGCCGGGGCTCTGCCGCCCGGTGGATGAAGGGGGCTTCGGCTTCACCCACCGCTTGGCTATGGGGCTTCCCGATTACTGGATTAAACTCCTCAAAGAAAAAAAGGACGAGGAATGGAGCGTGGGGGATATTTGGTACACACTCATTAACCGCCGCTACGGAGAGGCCAACATTGCCTACGCCGAAAGCCACGATCAGGCTCTGGTGGGGGATAAGACGATAGCCTTCCGCCTTATGGATGCCGAAATGTACACCCATATGAGCTGCGATACCCCCAGTATCATCATCGACCGAGGCATGGCTCTGCACAAGATGATTCGCTTAGCCACCCTTGCCGCCGGTGGTGAAGGATGGCTCAACTTCATGGGTAATGAGTTCGGGCACCCGGAATGGATTGATTTCCCACGAGAAGGAAACGGCAACTCATACCAATACTGCCGCCGCCAGTGGAGCTTGGTGGACAATAAATTACTGCGCTACCGCTACCTGAACACCTTCGATGCAGCCATGGTGGAACTGGCCAAGCAGCGGGAACTGCTAGCCGCCCGCCCGGCACGCCCTCTGAACATGGATGAGCAAAACCAAGTAATGGCTTTTGAGCGCGGGGGGCTCCTCTTCGTGTTCAACTGGAATGGTTCGCAAGCCATTCCCGATTACAAACTACCCGCCCCCACCCACGGGGAATGGCAAGTGGTGCTGGATTCGGACAATGTACGCTTTGGCGGAATGGGACGCCAAGATACCGGCGTAACTCATTTTACTGATAAGCAACAAAAGCTCTCCCTCTACCTCTTACCCCGTACCGTCATGGTGCTGGCTCCGCGCTACCAAAGCACACGCCCTTACTAAGCCATGAGAATCCACCTGCTGCTCCCGGTACTATTTATGCTTTTCTGTGCCTATTTAGGTACAGCGGCGGCAGCGCTCAAACGCCCCAATTTGCTCTTTATCATCTCGGATGACCATGCAGTAGGAGCGCTGGGCACCTGATGGAAAGCGAAATCCCCTTCGATGTGATGAAGGAAATCGTGCCCCACCGCACGCTGAGAAAGATGATGGAGGAAGGCAAGTTTGCCGGGCAGATACCCGAGGGATTCAACATCGATTCCCACACTCCACGCTTTGCGCCCAAAACAAATTACGGGTGGGCTCTCAATAGCCTCGATGCCGTGGTGCGGAAACAGTACCGCAAATTCTATAACCAACGCACGCAAAAATTCGTGTACGATTTCCAAGCCGGCAAAATCCAAACACCGCACGATATGGACGTGCAGCGCTGGCGCTGGTACATGGAGTATTATCCGGGCACCCTTTTTGCCGTAGCTCAATCCGTGGATTCCCTCCTTGATTATCTGGATAAAAAACGGCTCTCCGGCAATACGCTGGTTCTCTGCGTGGGCAACCAAGGCTTCTACCTCGGAGAGCATGGGCTTTACGATAAACGCCTCATTTTTGAGGAAAGTTTCCGTACGCTCCTCATTATGCGCCGGAAAGGCCGCATTGCCGTAGGCGTACGCAGTAATGCACTTGTGCAGAATATCGACTACGCCCCAACCATTCTGGACGTAACCCATACGGATACCCCCACCAATAGGCGCAGCATGGAAGGCATTTCTCTCAAACCGCTCTTCAAAACAGAAGATTCCCCGACCTTCCGAAACAAAGCTTTGTACTATGCCTTCTACGAGCAACCGGGAGAACATAATGCCCCCCCCCGCCACGATGGCTTCCGCAATGAGCGCTATACCTTTGCACGCATCTGGACGCCTACCGGTCAGGAACGCCGCAGCAGCAAGCGCCGCCCGGCAGTGAATGGCTCCTCATCGATAACAAAAAGGCTCCTGCCCAACTCTGCAATGTGGCCGATGAGCCGGAATATGCCGCCACCATGCGGGAACTAAAAGAAACCTACTACCCATTGCGCCGCAAATACCGAGTACCGGAGGATTGCCCCGGTTCCGGTCAAAAGATTCCCGTATTCCTCCCCTCCTGAGGTATCAAGACGAACGAGTGGATAACAGAATAGATGCGCGGCATTGACTTTCCTTAGCCTAAATGCTATGATGCCGGGGCTTTTTCCATGAATATATCGGAACTCATCCTCATCGCTCTGGCTCTCTCGGTGGATGCCACTGTGTACTCATTCTCCTACGGGCTGGCACTGCGGAACGGCCGCTGGTCTGCCGCGCTTAAACTAGCACTCTGCACAGGCGGCTTCCAGACAGGCATGTCCCTGCTGGGATATTGGGGGGGCATAGAGGTGCACCACTGGGTCGATACATGGGCGCCATGGATTGTCCTTGCCACCTTTGGCATTCTGGGGCTGGGCATTATCCGCAATGCATGGAAGCAGGAGGAAGAAGCCCCCGCAAGCGAGGTCTTAAGCATTTCCGCATTACTGCTTGTGGGTGTAGCTACCAGCATCGATGCCTTGACCGTGGGTGCATGCATGACCTTAGGCTCTCTTGTTTGCGAGGAGGTTTGCGCCCTTCACCTACTCCTCTGTGCCACCGTTATCGGCACTATCACTTTTGCCGGCAGTTTGGGAGCCTTCCACAGTGCCCGCATTCTACACCACCTTCCCACCCGCTGGTTTGAAACTGCTGCAGGGCTTATTCTTATCTTTCTGGGGATCCACCAAATTTAAGCACACCGCTCAACGGTATGTGGCACAGCGGTTCAACCAGCCTGCCAGCCAGCGTTTTTCCCCTCGCTCGGCAGGAGAATTCGCCACGCGACGCCGCAACACCACTCCTGCGGCTCGCGAAAATTCCGCCGTAGCAGCACTCCCTTGGGGAAAGCCCTGCATTTCCTCCAGCACTTGCAGAAGCCCCCACCCCTGCCCCCGGTAGTACTCCGAGGCTTTGGTTCCTTCCCCCTTGAAATTAACGTAATCCACAAGGCAATACATGCCCTGAGTCGTAGCGGCCAAGGCTTGGTAACGCAGGGTAACGGCTCGCGGATTGCGGCTCTGCTGCGCCATGGCGGGTAAGGCTGCTCGGCTACGAGCCATAATGTAGCGTACCTGAATCTCCAAATGCGAAGCCAACCATCGGCGCATGGCATCCGCGCGGCCACTGCGGTCTGCCATGAAAGCACCCTTGTCAGCCCATGGTGCCGACCCGTCAAAATAAGCCGGAACACTCACTCCGCAAGCACGAGCATAACGCACAAATCCCGGAAAACTCTCCGCAAATGGCTCCTGCACCCCGGCCGGAAACCATATAAAATGCCCAATCCCCAGAGAGGGAAACGCCTCCCCCGCATTCCAGGATACTAGCCCCTGCACGCTCCCTCCGCACTCATTCGCCCATATCTTTCGCCCAAGAGCAGCCGTATCCACTCGGGAAGCAGCCGCCGCCGGCGCCGATGGCGGCACGCAGGCAGCTGCCACCAAACAAATAAGAGAGAGGATTATCTTCTTCATACCCCCTTATTTTACCATTCCGGCGGAGTCTGTAAAGCCCCGGTTATGACTCCGAAAAAAACTTTTCTTTCGAAAATTTTCCCTTTGTACTTGACTTTGGATGCACCCTGTGCTAGTCTCTCGCACCGACTTGTGGCCGAGTACGCCTTCAGGCAGCACCACACAAGCGGGAAACAACCACATCTCATTCATTTATTTTTCAATTATGGTAGCAATCCGTCTCAACCGTCAGGGGTCCAAAGACCGTCCCTTCTACAAAATCGTTGTCGTTGACAGCCGCGCCCGTCGCGATGGTGCCTTCATCGATCAGGTAGGCACCTACAACCCCATGGCCGAGGGTGAGAACTACACCCTGGATCTCGAAAAGGTAGAGAAGTGGCTTTCCAACGGTGCCCAGCCTTCCGAGACTGTGGCCTCCATGATTAAGAAGGCTCGCGCCGCCAAGGCCTAAGCCGGAAAAACCTTTCATTGGTTGTTTCTGTTTGTGCCCTACACCAAGTGTGTAGGGCACAATCTTTTTTGACGAGGAACGCGACCGGTAAGCAAAAAACTGGCAGAGAATACTCTTGACAAGCAAAGGCTACTGCCTTATTATACGCGCGTACAAGTTCCGGTCTTCCTAAGGATTGGGGCGGGCCGAGGGCTCGCTCCTTTTTTTATGGCAAGCCCACCATCCCCCACTATTAACGACCACATATTACACCATGGCCACCACCGATATTACCGCCCTTATCGACTTCTATGTACGCGAGAAAGACCTGACCCGCGAGCGCGTCATTCAGGCACTGGAAGCCTCCTTCATTACCGCATATGCCAAAATGGTACCGGGTGCAGACCGCATTCAGAATATCCGCGCCGTGGTGAATGCCCAGAAAGGCACCGTCAAAATCAAAGCGGAGATGACTGTGGTGAACGATGATGAAATGACGGATGCCTTCAATGAGGTGAAACTCTCCGTAGCCCGGGCAGCCGGCGCCAAATCCGGCAAGACCTACGAACCCGGGGATACCATCTCCGTCAACATCACACCCAAGGACTTCGGCCGCATTGCCGTACAAACAGCCCGCCAAACCATGCAGCAGCGCATCCGCAAGGCGGAGCAGGAAATGCTCGCCGAAGCCTTCCGCGACCGCGCCGGCGAAGTGGTAACCGGCACAGTACGCCGTTACGACAAGGGCGATGTGATTGTGGAAGTGGAGAAGTTCGAAGGCATTGTGCCCCTGCGCCAGCGCATTCCCGGGGAGGAATACTCCTCCGGGGACCAAATGCGCTTCTACATTGTGGAAGTACGCGATGGTGTGCGCGGTAACGAGCTGATTCTTTCCCGCAGCCACCCCAATCTGGTACGCCGCCTCTTTGAAAACGAGGTGCTGGAAATTGCAGAGCATACGGTGGAAATTCTTACCGTAGTTCGCGAGCCGGGCTACCGCACTAAGATGATTGTGCGCAGCAATGACCCCAACGTCGACCCCATCGGAGCCTGTGTCGGCATGCGCGGCGCACGCGTGAAAAACGTGGTGAATGAGCTGAACCACGAAAAGGTGGATATTCTGGAATACACGAATGATAAGGCCACCCTCGTAACGGAATCCCTCGCTCCCATCGAGCCGATGAAGGTAACCGTGGACGAAGCCAACCGCCTCGTGACGGTAATTGTGGCGGACGATAAAGCCGCCGCCAAGGCTAAAGGGCGCAAGGGGCAAAACGTACGCCTTACGGCTCGTCTCATCTCCTCCCCGGAGCAGCGCTGGGACGTACGCGTGGAGGCTCACGATGAGAAAGCTGCCGCCCAAAATATGGCACAGGAAGGTGCAGGCGAGCTGGTTTCCGTTCTTGGCATCTCCCCTGCTCTGGCAGCCTCCATGGTAGCCTCCGGTTTCACCACCGTGCAGGGCATTGCCGCCTATGCACAGGCAGAGGACTTAATTGAAATGCTGCTCATCACCGAAGAAGAGGCTAACGCCATCATCGAAAAAGCCAAGGCTGCCTGCTAAGCAAAGCCCAAGCCCCCCAAATATACACCGACCATTTATTCCCTTTTTTCACTCATGGCAGACGATAAAGAAAAGAAACCCGCTGTGCTGGACCTCATAGGAGGCTCCCGCAAAAAAGCGGCTCCCAAAACCCCGGCGAACGAACAGCCGGCAGCACCCAAAAAGCAAGCTGCGCCCAAGAAAGAAGCGCTGGATTTGCTCTCTCCCCGCAAAGCCCCCCGCAAGCCCAAGGAAGCCCCTGCTACAGACGCTAAGCCGGCTCCGGCACCCAAGCCTGCACCGGCTCCCACACCCACGCCGTCTCCCGCCCCCACGCCCGCTCCGGCAGAGGAGGAGGACAACGGCAAGGTGATGAACATTAAGGCTCCCATTTCCGTGGCGGATTTGGCAGCTCACATGGGACTTAAACCATTCAAGCTCATTGCGGAACTGCTGCCCATGGGTGTATTTGCTAACCCCGGTACCACACTGGATAGCGATCAAGTGGCCGCGCTCTGCGAGAAACACGGCTTTACCTACGAGCGAGTCAAACGCGAGAAAGGTGCCGGCATCAAAGCCCCGGTGGAGGAAATTAAGGAACCCGAGGCCGTTGCCGTGGAAGAGGAACCGGAGGAGGCTCTTAAACTCCGTACTCCCATCATCACCGTAATGGGCCATGTGGACCATGGTAAGACCTCCCTGCTGGACTACATTCGCCGCACAAAAGTGGTGGCAGGCGAAGCCGGCGGTATTACCCAGCACATCGGTGCTTACACCGTGGAGCATGCGGGCAACACACTCACCTTCATCGATACCCCCGGCCACGCTATCTTTACGGAAATGCGGGCTCGCGGTGCGGATGTAACGGACATTGTGGTACTGGTAGTAGCTGCAAACGATGGCATCATGCCCCAAACGAAGGAAGCCATCATGCACGCCAAAGCCGCCGGCAAAACCATCATCGTAGCCGTAAACAAATGCGACCTCCCGGCCGCGGACCCGGTTCGCGTACGCACTCAGCTCATGGAGAATGACCTGATGCCCACCGATTTCGGCGGCGAGATTGAATGTGTGGACGTTTCCGCGCACACGGGAGCCGGCATCGATGACTTGCTGGATTTGCTCTGCCTGCAAGCCGAAGTGCTGGAGCTGAAGGCCAACCCGCGAGCCAACTGCCGAGCCTCCATCATCGAAGCGCGCATGGAGCAAGGCAAGGGCAGCTCTGCCACAGTCATCGTGCAAAGCGGCACACTCAAAGTCGGTATGCCTTTCATCTGCGGTCCCTTCTCCGGTAAGGTCAAAACCCTGCTGGATGACCAAGGACGCAAAATTAAGAAGGTGACACCCGGCATGCCTGCCGAAGTTTCCGGCTTCCTCGAAACGCCCAACGTGGGGGATGAACTCGTGGAAATGGATAATGAACGCGCCGCCCGTAAGCTTTCCGAAGAACGCTTGGAGGAACTGCGCCAGCAGCGCCTGAGTGCCCCGAAACGCTCCCGCATGGAGGATATTCTGGCCATGATGGGAGATGGCAACCAAAAAGCCGTGTTGAAGCTCTACCTCAAAGGTGATGTGCAAGGCTCCGTAGAAGCCATTAAGAAAGCCATCATGGACATTGAGAGTGAGAAGGTGGAATGTCAATTCATCGGTGCAGCCGCCGGCCCCATCTCGGAGAGCGATGTTCTGCTGGCTTCCTCCTCGGATGCCGTTATTCTTGGCTTCAACGTCAAGGTGGAGAGCAACGCCGTGAAAGCCGTAAAGCGGGAAGGCGTGCAAGTAAAGATTTTCTCCATTGTATACGAGCTGATTGACCAGGTGAAGGACGCCATGCTGGGGCTGCTGGAGCCGGAAACGCGCGAAACCGTACTCGGCCACGCAGAAATTCGCCAGGTATTCAAGCTCAACAAGGGCAAAGCTGCCGGTTCCTACGTATCCGACGGCAAGATGCTCCGCACGGCCGAAGCCCGCGTACTGCGCGATGGGCAGGTGGTGTTCGATGGCAAGATGTCTACCCTCCGCCGCTTCCAAGACGAAGTGGAGGAAGTCAAGAGCGGGCTGGAATGCGGTATCCGCTTGGCCGATTACAACGACTACGAGGAAGGTGACATCATTGAGTGCTACACACTGGAAAAAATCAAACAAACATTGTAAAAAACATGGCCTCGCGGCGTCTAGACAAAGTGAATGAGCTGATGAAGCGGGAAATCGGTTCCTTCGTGCAGAAGGAATACGAGTGGTCCGGCACCATCGTCTCCATTCTCGATGTCGAAATTACGGAAGACCTGAAGGAAGGCCGGGTATGGGTCGGCGTGGTGGGGCGTATGTCCCCCACGCAGGTGCTTGACAAGCTGAACCGCAAACGCGGAGAAATCCAGCGAGCCATAAGCCGCCGAGTCATCCTGCGAAACACGCCGAAACTCACCTTCAAATACGATAACTCCGCCCAGCGAGGAGTGGATTTGGTCAACCTTCTGGACGACATCGAACAAAATCTCCCCAAAGCACCACCCCTGCCGGAAGGGGAGAGCGACCCCGAAATCTGATTCCCCCCTTTCACTCCACCCGCATGGCACACAAGCTCACCATCAAACGTGTAGGAAGCCTATTTCCTGCATTATGCTTGGTGCTTATAGCGGTGGTGGTGGTGGGTGTTTTATGGCTAAGCACAGCCGGACTTCCCGGCTGTGTTCTTCGCTATATAGAGCAGGAAGCTGCGGCCGCCGGCGTTCCCGTCAAAGTGCAGAAAATCCGCTTATCCCCCAGCGCCGGTCTGGCCGTACGCGCGCGCGGGTTAAGTCTGGATATTCCGCAGCTGGATGCCCCCCCGGCCACGCTCTACCTGCACCACGCCACAGTAACATTCAGCATACGGAATGCCCTGCACGGCCATTTCCTGCCGGAGCAGGTGCTGCTGCAGGATGCCCAAATCAACCTGCCGCTTCCGGGGGAGGATGCCCGGCAACTCAACCTTGCCCGAGGGCAAGCACGCCTGCAAATTAACCGGCAAGGCACGGATGCCGCCCTCACAGCCTCCGGTTTTTTCCAAGGCATCGAGTTGCAACTCCGCGCCATTTTCTCCATTCCCAAAGAAGAAACCGCAGAAGCAGAGGACACAGAGTCTACCGCTCCGATGCAGCAACTGGCGGATATACTCTACCGGCAGCGGGAGATATTCCGGCAAATCCACCAATACACAGAGAGGCAAGCATGGGAGGATAGGCAACACCCCGTACTCAAGCTAGGATACATCCGTCGGGGGGATGCCAAGGAAGCCCGCTTCAACATTCAGGCAGATATTCCGCATTATCAATACAACAATCTGGGCTTAAAGGATATCTCCTTCAATGCGGATTACCACAATGAGCTGCTACTGCTGCACAACCTGAAACTCAACACCATTAGCCCGGAAACAAGCATCAGCCTGCAAGCAGGGTACGACCTTCACCACCGCCAGCTCACCCTTAAAGCAAACAGCACAGCCCCCATTTTCCGCATGCTGGCAAGCATACTGGGCGAGCAGGCTCAGCAAACTATTCAACGAGTTCATTACACCGAACCGCCCCACATTGAACTCACGGCTAATGTTTCCTTCGCGGAGAATTTTGCCCTCAATAGCATCTCCCTGCGTGGCAAGGTGGAACAACAAGGCGCACAGGTGGGACAAAGCACCGTAAATCAAACACTCATCTCCTTCTACATGAAGGATGGTGATTTTAATATCGACAATATCCGGCTTGAAATGCCGGAAGGGTACATTGCCGCCAATGCGCACCACTACGAGGGCAGAGGCAGGGCAGCTCTCACCATCGAACTGCCGGTGGAAAAACTCTGCCAACTTATCACCGATATTGGGAACATTCCCACCAAACTTCCGGAGGGCATCCAAACCTCCGGCAATCTGCACATGCACTTAGCTACACAGCTAAGCGTGCCCGAATTTGTTTCCGGCACCACACGCCTGCAAGATTTAGTACCCAGCCTGCACCAAGCGGAGCTGGAACTGGCCATCCCGGAATTGACCTATCAGGAAAACACTTTGCGGGAAGCAAAACTCCGGCTCAAACTGGACAGCATCAAACAACCGGCTCATGTGGATTCGGGCGCGTGGGAACTGGGGCACTCCGGCCTTCTTTTGGAGGCGGAAGGCGTTGATTTTCCCGCTGCCGAGCTGCAAGCCAGCGGCATGCAGGCAGAATGCTACCTAAAAACCTGCGGCATCATCCCCAACCAGGGCTTCGATTCCCTCTGGCTGGATGGTTTCCGGGGGCTGCTCCACATTCAGCAGCTCCAAGCCTCATCCATAGAAGCCGAGGACGTAAACCTGACGCTGGAACAAAGCAGCCGAATACACCTCCGTACACTCCGGCAGGAATTGCCGGGTAAATCGAAGCTCTCACTCCATGCTGCAAACCTTCTCCACGAATCCGGGCTGAGCATGGAGGAAACCCATCTCTCCCTATCCGCCGCAGATGCGCAAAATGCCATATTGCAACTGGATACTCGCATAGGCGGCACCCCGGCCGGCTTCCGCACCACCCTGCACCACCCGACTCCCGACATCCTTAGCCTGAATGAGCTGCAACTCTCCCTCAGCCCCGCAGCATTAGCTCCCCTGCTGAAGGAGAGCGACATACGGGATATTCTGTTACCCGAAGAACTGGAGCTGAAAGGCCAAACCACTCTCGACATCTCGAAACAACGTCTACTCAACGGACAATTCCACCTCCGACTGCCGGAGCTGGTGCGCACTCCACACCAAGTATATGTATTCCGAGGCAGGCAAATACCTCTTGCCATTACGGCAGATGTACTCCTGAACAGCAATGCGGAGGGAAGCATCCTTTACGATGCGAACGCCCACATTAACCACGAACTGGGCAAGATGAATCTCCGCATAAAGGGGGACACCGCCCGCTCTTGCCACATTACCGGAGACAATACCATTCCGGTGGACGTGGCGGATGCGCTCATCGATAACGAAGATGCGCACTGGATTATGCGGGATTTCCGCTTTACCCGAGGCAGCAGCCGGAGTTCCATTACCGGCATAGATGCCACCGTGGAATATGCCGATGGACTCCGCATCGCCTCCCACTGCGATGCCCGCTTGGAGAATACCGAGTTCCTCATGGGGGCCATTCGGGATAAACCGGGGCCGGACGGCAGCCCCACCGGGGAGGAATACCTGCGTACGGACATGGGCAAAAACCCGTATACCCGAGTGCATGAGGCCACCTGCGGCGTGGATGTATTGGTGCAGCTGGACTACAAGGATGCCCAAGGGAACGCCCTGCCGGATAAGATTGATATAATCCTTACCCAACCCTACCTGCGTTATGATAACCGCCCATGGTTTAAGCGCATGGGAATTAAAAACGGCGTAGCGGAAAGCATCGTCCGGGGGGAATCCATCGTCTTTAATCTGGAGAACAACACCGTTACCCTTAACAACATCCAAGGCAAGTGCTACCCGGCATATTCCTTCGGGATGTACTATCCGCCCTTGCAGGAATTCATGGAGACCATCCTGCTGAACAAGCCGGCAGATGTGCAGACTGTGCGCTGCGTGTTCCCCATTTCCCGAAATTGCAAAGTTCCCATGAGCGGGCTTATTGCCGCCCAAGCACAGGAGGGAGCAGCCTTCCGTTTCCTGGGGACCGATATCCCCTTGCAACGCTTCAGCGGTTTCATCAACATCTCCGATACGGATGTATACCTCGACCGCATGAATGCCCGCTGCTGGGGAGGTGTGATTGATGCAGCCGTGCGCATCGATTTCTCCGGGGAGCATACCGCCTTCGATGGCTGGGTACAAGCCTCCGGAATGAATCTGGAGCAAATTAGCAATGCCTATGGAGCCTCGCTCTCCCCTGCTCTCTGCAATGGGGAACTGCGTTTCCGCGCCTCCTCCCCGGAGGTGGACGATGTGGAAGGCTATGGCAAGGTCAGCATTACGGATGGTTCCCTGCTGGAACTGAGCCTTTTCAAACCGGTGGGGCAACTCGTTACGGATCTCCCCGGGCAGCTCGCCAAGCTCCAAGAACGAGCCATCACCATCCAGCCGGGAGCCGAGCCTACCTGGCTCGAAAAGCTCCTCAGCAAGATTTTCAGCACCACGGGAAATGCAGTGGATAACATTGGGGGGCAGGTAAGCAACACAGCTCGCAACGTTCCCTTCCTGAATCACTTCCTGCGCTATGATATTCAGGATGCCCATGCTCATTTCCACATTACCAAGGGGCATCTGGTTTCCGATAACATGAAAGCTCTCGGCTACAATCTCAACGTGGCCATGAAAATGGATTTGAATCTCGATGACCTCTCGCTCCGGGGTAATCTGTGGCCGAAGATTTCCAGCGTGCCCACCATCATCCTCTCCCCCATCACCTTCCTCTCCGATTTCGTCATCGACATCAACGTATACGGAAAGATAGATGATATTCAGTGGGAATTCGGGCTGGACCCCAAACTACCCGGCACCCAAAAAACAAACAGCGTCACCACGGAAGCTCAAGCCCCCGGAGAAGGCAAAGCTCCCCGTTCCTAAACCGCTATGGGCATGGATTACTCCACCGCAGCAGAATGGGGAGTATCCCTACTCTTCAGCCTTCCCCATCTGGGCGGGATAGCACTGGCTCTGTATGCCCTAAGCCGCCCGCAAAATCCGCAAGGCACACTAGGCTGGATTCTGGGTTTACTGCTGCTACCCCTCATCACTATTCCCCTGTATCTGGCTCTGGGGGCAGCCCGCATTCGCCGGCATACGGAAGAGCGATTATCCCCGAAAGAACGGGCACAATACTTGCAACACCAATTACTTTGGCAAGCTCAGCCCTCCCCCCTAAGCAGCACCCTGCACCGCCTGACGGGCTACCCGGCCGTCTCCGGAAACAGCGTGCAGCTCCTTCAGGATGGCTCCGACACTTATACCCGGCTCCTGCAAGCCATCCGGAATGCCGGCCGGAGTATCCTTCTTGAGTTTTTCATTATCCGCAACGACAGCGTGGGACACATCCTCAGGGAAGCGCTGGAGGAACGAGCCCGCGCCGGGGTGGAAGTGTGTGTGATTTACGATGAACTGGGTTCCCACAAACTACCGGCAGGCTACCTCCGCAGTCTCCGCAAAGCGGGAGTGCGTACAGCATCCTTCAACGGACGCCGATTTTGGCTCAGTTCCTTTATAAGGCTCAATTTCCGCAATCATCGGAAACTTGTACTCATCGATTCAACACAAGCGTATCTGGGCAGTCTCAACATCGGCATAGAATACACACGGGGGCCCCGCCGCCCATACTGGAGGGATACCTTTGTGCGCCTTAGCGGCCCCATCGTTTTCCAATGTCTCCACAGCTTTGCGGAGGACTGGCACCGCGCCACAGGCCAAAGCCTCCGCCACCTTATCCCGGAGAAATGCATGGCAGAAGGGCATCGGCTCTGCCAGCTCATTCCCTCCGGGCCGGAAGATTCCCCCCTTAACCTTTGGCAATTGCTCCTTCTCGAAACAGCAGCACAAGCAAGCAAACGGCTCTGGCTGGCCAGCCCTTACTTTGTACCCACGCCCGGTCTCATGCAAGCGCTTCAGGCTGCCGCTCTGCGTGGGGTGGATGTACGGCTCATACTCCCCCGCCGTGGGGACAACCTCATGGCACACCTAGCCTTCCGCTCCTACTTGCCGGAGCTGCTGCGCAGCGGCATCCGAGTACAGGCCTACACGCCGGGCTTTCTGCACGAAAAAATCCTGCTGGCAGACGATGTACGCTGTGCCATTGGCACGGCAAATTTGGATGAGCGTTCCCTGCGCCTGAATTTTGAACTAACGCTTCTGATGGAGGATAGTGCTGCAACAGCAGGCGTGGCAGCCATGATTCAACAGGATATGGCAGCAGCAGAAGAACTCTTGCCCGAATTTTGCGAGCGCACCTCCGGAGCCTACCGCTTAGCGGCAAACATTTGCCGTCTCTTCTCCCCCTTACTCTAAAAAAGCACCCCCCGAAGCACCAAAGCCCGGAGGGTGCGCATGTTACTTAGCATAAATCTTTTACTTCCGGCTCTGGCGGCTTGCCAATGCCGCCAGAGCCAGTAGACTCAGCGTGGCACCGGCCGGCTCCGGCACTACAGTAATGGCCACAGCACCTTCCCCGGAGCCGTTATCGGCAAAGGTCAAAAGGTAATCTGCACCGCTCAAATTGGAGAAATACGTCTCGGCCAACACGCCATCCCCCGCTCCCAGTTCCCCGGGATTGAGGGTGAAGGATGTAGTACCATCGATAAGCGTAAGAGCATCCACCCCGGAGAAGAGAGTCTCGCTCTCCCCTGCACCAAGAGTAATAATGCGTGCCAGCAAATCATCAGCAATATGCGTCTCTGTCCCCTTCGTTACACGGAGCTGAAGCAAAGAAGCATCCTCCCCCGTATTCCGGATTTGGATCCCGCTTTCCGCGGAAAGATTTTGTGCCACAAGCGTGGTGTGCCCATCGGTGTGCAAAGTGGCGTCCTTTTGAAGATTCTGGGAAGCAACAGCCCCCAAGGCCTCCGCATGCCCTGCATAAATAGCCACATTGCCGGAACCGTTCACCTCCTCCAAATGCAGACCGCCACCGGCCTGCACACTGCCCTCGTAAGCATTCTTACGGGCAAAAGTAACGGAGCTTCCCGTAGTACCCTGCCCATCAATCTCCATCTCTGCGGCAGCATTCAACTCCGTATCCAGCACCAAATCGCCACTACCGCCCAGCATGTACTTATCATCCACCGAGAGCGCACCCGTATAAACCAGATTGCCCACAGCCCCTAAAGACACATTCAGCCCCCGGAAATCCAAATCCTGAGACTTCGTAGCGGCCAACACACCCATTGCCCCGGCCTTGAGGATGTCCACCTGCGCAGCATCATTCACCGCCAGTGTATTGCCATAGCTCAGCGCCACACGGGCACTGCCCAAGGCATCATCCACATAAGTGAGTATATTCCCCGTACCCTTAATGTAAATATCCCCGCTAAAATCATTCTGCGTATTCGTAAGATGCACCGTACCGCTGGAGTACTCATTACCCACCACCAAATCATTCTCCCCGGTAAGGCGGAAATGCACATTAAGCGTACCGCCACCACCGCCAAGCAGCCATTCGCCATTGGAATTAGCGGCTAAGGTGAGGCTGGTACCCTGCTCACCATAATTCACCGTACCCAGCGCACCGGTATAAAGGAAAGTATGGTACTCCGTAGCCAGCTGAGTCTTCTGGTCTGTACTCAGCGCCAACACACCGGAGGAGGACGTGCTGATGCAGGCTAACAAAGAATCCCCGCTAATTCCCTCCACTCCGAGGAATCCCGCCTCGCCAATTGACCAGCGAGACCACGAAGAAAGGAAATTCGTACCAGCTTTCACCACCAAACCGCCGGCCTGCACTGTGCCAATGGGCGTACTCACTTGCCCATCCACCACAAAGGTGCCGCTGCCCGTCTTTGTAAAAGATGCGGAAGTACCGCCGGAGATATTACCCACCAGCGTGGTAGCCACAGGAGAATCCGCATCCACCACCATAGCGGCCGCGCCGGTCAAACTCACATTGCCCTCCATGGCGGCAAGCCCCAAATCTGCCATATCCTGCCGCAGACTGCCGGAAATGGACTCGGAAGCCTCATTCACCGTCTGGTTTAGCACAAAAGCACCGCCATCTGCCACATCCACATCACCCCGCAACCGGGCATGATGCGAAAGCCGGAACGTGGCACCGCTCTGCACAGCCACACGAGAAGTCTCTATGCCGGCATAAGTCCAATCGTGCGTATCGCCGACACGCACATGGGGAGTGTTCGTACCCTCCCGCACCATCGTGCCGGCCTCCACCGTAAAGCCTCCGTAATTGGAAGAATTACCCGTAAGCCTCCAGATGGAGAAACTGCTCGCTCTCCGCATCCCATGCAATGAGAGGGCTACCACTATCTCCGAAGTATGTACCAATCTCCAGCGGAGTCAAAGTATCCGTCGGCGTGGTATACGGACGCGTCCACCCACTCAATTGCCACTCTCCGGATTCGGTACGGGAAATAGAATCCAAATTCACAATACCGCCCAAAGCATTACTCCCCGGTGAAATTGAAGCACCATCCAAATTCCAGGGGCCACCATTACCAAGGCGGAAAAGCCAAGTATCATTCACCCGGATTGTCTCCATGAACGCATCCGTAGCCAGCGGAGTATACGCCACCTCCGTCACCAACTTCGACAAACGCTGCAGCGAACTATCATGCCCAAAGGTATCCAAATTAGCACTCGTATATACACAGTTGTAGCTCCCGTTCTCCGTCAGGAAAGCCACATTGGAATTACCCACCACGGCATGTACATGTTTGGCATCATACACAAACTGCGAACTTACCAAATTCGTCCCGCCGTTCGACACCACGCGTCCGTACATATCCGCTCCATTCGTAGGCTGCCCGTAACTATCCAAATTGGGCATCAGCGGAATCACATTATTCTCCACGCTAGTACCATCCAGATACTTTACCGCCACATTGGTAGCACACGGAGAGAACATACCCTTATTGAAAGAAAAATCAATGTAATACTGCAAATCGTAGCGAGCATCCACCACACCGGCCTGAGATGTAGTGAAAGAACAAGCTACAGCCATGGCAGCCAACAACATACGGCGAAGAGAAAGATTAAGGCGAAGAATCATACTTAGTACTTATGATATGGGTAAATAAAAAAGAAAACCGACTTGAGCAGCATTTTACCCTATCCAGCGCCGTTTCAAGCAGAAAATCAATAAAAAACCCTGTGGCACAGGTATGCACCACAGGGCTAAAGAAAAAAACTCACAAAATCCTATTCTTCTGCCGCATAAAGCCGTGGCTCTTCCTCTTCGGCAGCCTCCGGCGCCACCAACCCGCGCAGCACCTGCACCACATCCGGCGCCAAGGCGGCGGCATCCTCCTTGCTCAACTGCCCGGCCACAGCCTTAAGCACGCTCCCCAGCGCACTTACACGCTGAGCATCGTCCAAGCTCTCCCACCCCGGTTGCCAGCAATCGCAAACAAAATCCGGCAGCGTTACCCGGCACATCATCACCTTATCCGAATCATCGTTAAACACTAAATCGATATGAGATGCCAGCTGGTCCGTCAACTTATTCTTTCCGGAAAGAATAAGACTCAACGTCACAGGATGAATGCACAAACGCTGTGCCAACTCACGCTGAGTCCAACCTCGTCTTACCAATGCTGCTCTAATCTCCGGCACATTCATGGCCATTAGTCTATCGTATTTCCTCGTATCGTCAAGGCAGAAAACACGTTTTTTTCACAATTAAAACAAGATTTTTGCCTAAAAAGCTCATAAAACGGTAAAAAATCACAAAGGAATCCGTCCCCCCCCCCCATTTTGCCAAGGTAAACACCACCACTCACCGCTTCCTCCGGAAAAAAACATCCGAACAAGCGGCAACGCACTGCCACCCTTTCCAGAACAACTCTGCTTCTTTCCTGCCGGCGGACTGTTCGTTTTTGAGCGCGTGAGCCCATCTCCGCGTCTCGCTGCGCTCGCTTGCTCCTCCGAGACAGGGGCGAGCGCGGAAGATATGCGTATATTCCGGCAGCATCGGTACGCGGATAGCGCACGAGGTGCGGGGGCATGTGCGGCTGTTCCCGGAGCGGTGCGCGGATGGTCGCTACAGCCTGCAAGAGCGCATGGCGCGATGGTCGGATGATGCCTAGTGCGCGCAAGAGGGCAATACAGACCCGATAGCCGCCATGGCGGATGCGTTTTGGAATCTGCGGCACTTGCGGCGCAGCTTGCGCGATGCGCGGGTATATGTGCAGGCGCAAAATGACCAGCGCACGATGCTGGTGCGCCAGGATGCGAGTGCGGAAACGTGGGCGAAGGCGGAGGCGTTCCTGACGAGGTGATTTACGAATTACGAATTATATACCATTTTTCACCTTGCATAGCAAGCAATAAGACGCAAGGCGTTATGCGTCAGCGCGTAAAGCGTTACTCAAGAATGTAAAAATAAGCCCGCCACGCCCCGCCACATACCGCCACATACCGCCACGCCCCGCCTCTTGCGGTTGCCTAAACTGTTGCCCGTGATATAATACTGCCCATGCAGTTAAGCATCACTAGGGACAAATACAAAGGCCACGCGAAAAGCCCGTGGCTTGTTGTGCTGCCCGCGCGGCTATCGCCCACGGGCAAGCGGCAGTACCGCCGATTCGCCACGCGTTCGGCAGCATCCAGCTACGTGGCCTCCATCCGGGCGCAGGTAAAACAGCACGGCGAAAAGCCCGTGGCGCTACTGCCCGCGCGGCTCGCCGCCGATGCCGCTGCCGCCAGTCAACTCCTTGAGGGCTCGGGCCTGTCCCTGTGCGATGCCGTCCGCCAACTATTTGCCGCCGTACACGCGCAGGGCGTGGCATGTGCGCCGTTCATACCCTCCGGGGGTGCGGGGGCGGAAATAGGTACGGCAGCCCCGGCCGCCGCCGCTTCGCTCACATTGCCCGGCATCCTCGCCAAAGTCGAGGCTGCTAAAGGCCACCAATCCATCGCCACGCGCCGTGCGCGGCGCGGAGCCTGCCATACCCTGTTCAGCCGCAATCCCGGGCTGTCAGAGATACCGCTGGAACACTTCACGCCCGAAATGGTGCAAGCCGCTCTGGATGCCGCATGGCCGCACAGCCCTACCGCCTGGAACGGTGGCCGCCGTCATCTGCACGCCCTGTTCGCCTACGCCATCAAACGCCGCCTGGTACGCATGGAAAACCCCGTAACGTGCCTGGAACAGCGCCACGTGCAGGAGTCCGAAATCACCGCGCTGCCGCCGGGGGATCTGCAAAAACTATTCGCCGCCTGCCGCCCCGCCACCACTGCCGAAATCGCCGCTGCCGCCCACATCACCGGGCGCGCTGCCCGCCGCGCTGCTACGGAGGATTTAACCTACCTGCGCCCATATATTGCCGTGTGCGCGTTCGCCGGAATGCGCCCCACAGAATGCACCCGCCTGCGCTGGCAAGATATTGACTTTGAGGATGCAATCATATCTGTGCGTGCCGCCAACAGCAAGACCGGTGGCCAGCGCCATATCGAAATGCACCCCACACTGCGCGCTTGGTTGCTCGCCTGCCGCCCGGCAGATGCCGCACCGGGTGACTTAGTAACGCCCACCAAAAACCTGCACGCCAACCTTGCCGCCCTGCGTCACCGCGCCGGGTTTGGCGGCGGCACCTGGCAGCAGGACTGCCTGCGCCACTCGTACGCCACCTATTACCTCAAGGCACGCCACGGCGAAATCACCCGCCTACAGCTCAACATGGGCCACCGTTCCGCGCAGCTGCTCTATTCCCGGTATGTCAACATGGCCGGCACCACCCGCGACATGGCAGAAAAATGGTGGCAAATCCTGCCGGATTAACCACCCCAGGGGTGCGGGGAACGCCACAATTTTATCGAGTGGCCAATCACCCGCACCCCTACATCTTGTGTCCCCCTCCATCAAAAACTCAGCCCCGCCCGGTCTCCCGGGCAGGGCCTTGTCATGTACTATCTTAGCAACTCCCGCGTCAGGTAAATAATGCTGAGAATCAACTCAACCACCACCAGGGCGGTTACTGCTTTCGATGTCGTAGGTTTTTGTTTCATTGTTTGAAAGCCGCCTACGGCTTCATGCCGCAGAAGCGGCGCGCGCATTATAGCGCATTGAGCGTTTACTGTCAAGCAAATGCGTTATATTCCCCTCAAAAAAAACACAAAAAAACAACCGCGCAAGCTTTCACTCGCGCGGCCATTTTTCAAACAATGAAGGGGAACCACCCCCTTACGCCCTCATTCTACCCACACCCCTCACAAAGTCAAGCACTTTCTTGCAAAAAAAAACAGCCGCGCAAGTTTTCACTGGCGCGGCTATTTATCCAAAAATGCAAGGGAACCACCCCTTGTGCCTCCATTCTACCCATTACCCACACTTTGTCAAGCATTTTCTTCCACACTTTCGCACCGTTCCGCCCAGCTGCTCTATTCCCGGTATGTCAACATGGCCGGAACCACCCGCGATATGGCAGAAAAATGGTGGCAAATCCTGCCCTGCCGAATTAACCACCCAGCGGCGCGGGGAAACACCACAATTTTATCGATTGTCCAATCACCCCGCACACAATATCTTGTGCTGCTACTGCCTATTTCTTTCCTTGCTTTCTCTTCTTTTTCTTAGGCGGCCATTTCAGCGCTTTATCCACTATCCACCATGTTTTTGCGCTGCTTTTTACAGCTACGGTGCACTGAGCATCCTCTACGCTTGTGTCATGAAGATGAATATCTTCCACCTCTAGCTGCGTACCTTTTTCAACCTTTATCGCCTTGCCGCTGTCAATCAGTTTTACCATCACGCCCGCCCATGCTTGCTTGTCAGCTTCTGTGGCGCGCGGCATAATCGCTTGCAAAAGCGCATTTGCTTCATTATCATGCAAGAATGTAACATAACGCACCTGCACGATATCGCCGCGCTTGATGTTCTTACCCGCGCAAGGTTTAGCAACAGCGGGCTTCGGTGGCTCCGGCTCCATTAGTGCCTGGCATCCCTTTACGCACAGCGCCCCCAGCGCGGCCAAAACCACCAGAAAAGCAACCATACACCCTACAGATGCTTTATCAGCCTCCGGTTTGCCCTGCGCGCGTACTGGCCAATTTGCGGGTGGCCCGGCGCTTGCCGTTGCTTTCTCCTCATGCTGTTCTGGGGTGTATGATACCTCCCGGGTGGGTGCAATCTGCCGCTGTGGTTCGCAATCTTCCGCTTTCTTCCCCTCGGCATCCTGTCCCACCACGCGCCATTCCAGCACGCGCACCTGCCGCAAATCGCACCCGACGCGCTGCAACTTCACCTCACCGCGCCACATCTTCAACGGATTGAACTGCACCTCCTTTTCCTTGTCGTCCACCACAATCCGCGCCCACACATCCGGCACATCCGGCGCCCGCATATCACGCATATACACCTCTTGGCCTGCATCCGCGCCCACTTCCAGCATCAATGCCGCCTCCGCTGCTGTTGGCAGGCTGCCAAAATCTCTCATTGTGTACAGCGGCACATGCACCAGCGTACGTTCTGGGCGGTCATTCTCGCCCCATCGTGCCACCACCGGCAGCATCAGCGGCGGGGTGGATTTACTTCGCCGCGCATACTCCATCATCCACAGCTTGAATCGGTATTCATCCATCCCGTGCCGCGCCGCCGCGCGCAGCGCTCCTGGATAACGGTCAATATTGTACGCATACCCCCACAAATTACGCCCCTCCGGCAGTGTTCCATCCGCAAACAGTCTCTGGATAAACGGAAAAACCTCGCTTGACTTCATAACCCTTTTAAGCTAACAAAAAAAAGCAAAACACCGCAAGCCAAAAAGCGGCAGGGCTGCGCACCCACATGTGTCCCAAAGTTTCGCAGGGAGGAGAAAAGTGATATTCTCTTTCAGGCTGGCACAAAAAATAAAAATGGAAGGTTGAGTTTTTCCCAATAAACCATATATTGGGATTGCACAAAACACACACCTTCCATGGCTAAACTACATCTTTTTCCCCAGATTGCAAGAA
>CAYSYD010000008.1:0-33091 GCA_964435145.1 uncultured Akkermansia sp. | reverse complement strand
TGATGGTGGGGATGTGCTTCACGAGGGATTCCATCTCCTCGTGGTACATGCGGTAGATTTCGTACGTGCCGACGCCTTCCGGGCAGGTGAAGGGCTGGTGGAGGCTCATGGCGGCGGTTTCCTGGAAATCGCCGTTTTCCCAGTGGCGGCAGGGGGCGGAGACTTCGCGGATGTTGATTTCCGGGTTAAAGTTGGTAGCGAAGGCTTGGCCGTGGTCGCCGCCGTTTACGTCGATAATGTCGAGGTACTCAATCTCATCGAAGTGGTGTTTGAGTGCCCAGGCGGTGTAGATGTTGGTAACGCCGGGGTCGAATCCGGAGCCGAGGAGGGCGAAGAGGCCGGCTTTTCGGAAGCGGTCTTGGTATTCCCACTGCCATTTATATTCGAATTTGGCCACATCGCGGGGTTCGTAATTAGCGGTATCCATGTAGTGGCAGCCGGCTTCCAGGCAGGCATCCATGAGGGGGAGGTCCTGATAGGGGAGGGCAACATTCAGCACGAGAGCGGGGCGGATTTGGCGGATGAGTGCCACTGTGGCGGCTACATCGTCCGCATCCACGGCATGCGTGGTGATGGTGACGCCTTCGCGGGCGAGGACATCGGCGGCGATGGCATCGCATTTGCTCCGGGTACGGGATGCCAGATGGATGTTTTTGTAAACATCCGACATCTGGGCGCACTTGTGGGCCACCACATGACCCACACCACCAGCTCCGATAATGAGTACCGTGTTGTTCATAACGCAGGCGGAGAATGCCGCATAGTGGTATAGAAGTCAAGCAGAAACGCACTGCATGCCGCGTTCCGGGGTGGTGGTTCCCCGGCGTTCTCAGAATTTGAGAACGCCTTGGAGTTGGAATACGAGTGCGCCATCCCTGCCGGTGGAGTGGATGGGGTTAAAGATGTACTGGAGGTCCGGCTGGAGGAAGAATGTGGGAGTGAGCTGCAGAACGGTGCCTAGCTCCAGGCCATACTCATCGTGGTGTTTTACGGGTTTTTCCGTGGCGGCGGGGCGCTGCCAAAGGAAGCCGAGGTAGACCTGCTCGGCATTGCTGCGGCTGCCCCAACCGGAGCTGCGGAAGGGGGCTTGCAGTACCAGGCCGGCCGTGGCGGCGGCTTTAACGCCGGTGATGGCGGCGGCATCCGGGTCCATATATCCGCAGCGGGTGAAGAAGCCAAGGTGGGAACTGCGGCCCAGCTGCTGCTGGAAGTTGACGGCACCGCCGCAGCCGCTGCGTCCTTCATGTTCGGTAAGGGTGAATTGGAGGCGGTATGTGCCCGGGCCGAGGCCAAGGGAATCCTCGTGAATAAAGCCCAGTTCCGCAATGTGTACCCAGTTTGAGGAGCTGATGCGGGTGAGGGGGTTCTGATTCACCCCGGCGGAGGTGCCGGTGGTGGCGTACATGGCGTAGAAATCGCGGGTGGGTTGCCAGGCGGTAAGGTAGCCCCAGTTGTTCCACATGAGGGGGAGGCAGGGGTTGTACCCGAAGGATTGGTTCATGAGTCCGCCGGCCCAGGAGCCTGTGTAGGCGTTCTGGTCGAGATAGTTGCTGGCGTCCAGTGTGCCGGCCATCATGACCCAGCGGCCGTTCAGCCCGCTCCAGCCCAGAGCCAGTTCCGGCAGGAATACGCCTTTGCCGCCGCGCAGGTTGCCCTGCGGGTCGCTCAGGGAGCCGATGCTGCTTTGGGCGCTGCTGCGGCGTTCGTTAAAATTGGTACCGGTGCCCCAATCTGCCTCGTAACTCAGGAAGAGGCCGTGGGAGCCCCGGGGGTTACGGTACAGGAACCATTTGCCGGTGAGGCAGTTATTGAAGGAGGAGAAATCGCTGCGGTTCCGGTTCGGGCGCGGGAGGATGCCCGTGTAGTTGTACGAGAGGGTGAGGTCGTATTGCAGGCCGATGCGGCTAAGGCGGTGTTTTACCCACTGGGCGGAGGTGGAGAGGGCATCCTTCCCCACCCATTCGCAAG
Source organism: uncultured Akkermansia sp. (assembly GCA_964435145.1). Classification (GTDB taxonomy): domain Bacteria; phylum Verrucomicrobiota; class Verrucomicrobiia; order Verrucomicrobiales; family Akkermansiaceae; genus Akkermansia. The sequence continues at coordinate 31,123 of CAYSYD010000008.1, read as the reverse complement.
GTTCTGCGCAGGTGTTACCGGGGACGAAGATACCATCCAAATACGGCATGAAGCGCTGGGGGGAGGCGGGGAAGAAGCGGCGGGAGGCGGGCGCGGCTGCATCGTCCCGGCGGGTTTGGCGCACAAGGTGGCCTGTGGTGGGCACGCCCATGTAGCGGCGGGAGATTTGCTGCTTGGCGGGCATGCCATGGCGCAGGCTGGCGGGTACATGTGTTTCCGGCAGGGGGGCTTCCCGCCAGCCGAAGGCGGTATCCCAGTATTCGGAGATGGGGGTGGGCGGGGCTCCGGCAGCTAGGGCGGCAGTGGCAACGAGGCAAAGGATGGTCTTTTTCATGGTGTTGCGGAGTGCGACACGGCGGCGGAGCATGTTGTTCCAAAACAATTAGATGCGGATTTAGCGGGTATGCAACGTGGAATCTCATTGACTTTGAGCAAAACTTGCGGCATAATTCCACTATCAAATCAACTTTTGCCATGTCATTCAACATTCAGAACGTCGAAATCGGTGGTCAGGAGCCGTTTTTCCTGCTGGGTCCCTGCTCTCTGGAGAATGAAGAATTCGCCTGGGAAATGGCTCGTTCCATTAAGGAAATTTGCACGCGCCTGAACCTGCAATTCATCTTCAAAGCCTCCTATGATAAGGCGAACCGCACCAGTGTGAAAAGCTTCCGCGGCCCCGGTATCGAGGAGGGTTGCCGCATTCTCTCCGAAATCGGTAAAGAGCTGCAAATCCCCGTGGTAACGGATGTGCATACCGAGGAGCAGGCAGAGTACGCCGCCCAGTATGTGGACCTGCTGCAGGTGCCCGCTTTCCTGAGCCGCCAGAGCGATTTGCTGGAGGCATGCGCCAAGACGGGGCGTCCCGTGAATATTAAGAAGGGGCAGTTCCTTGCTCCGTGGGATTGCAAGAACATTTGCGAGAAGATGGAGGCCTTTGGTTGCAGCCGGTATATGCTCTGCGAGCGCGGCACCTCCTTCGGCTATAATAATTTGATTGTGGATATGCGCGGTATGTACTGGATGAAGCAGTTTGGCTGCCCGGTAGTGTTCGATGCCACGCACTCCGTACAGCGCCCGGGTGGGCTGGGCGGCGCCACCGGAGGCGACCGCGAGCTGGCTCCGGTGCTGGCAAATGCCGCCATGGCCGTGGGTATTGATGGTGTGTTTATGGAAGTGCATAAGGATCCGGATAATGCCATGAGCGATGGCCCGAACCAAGTGTACCTGAAGGATTTGGAAAAGATACTGAGCAACCTGATGCTGGTGCGCAAGGCCTGCCAGCAGATGGCCTGATGTGCCACCCCACCCTCCCTGCCGTGAAACACCTGCTGCCCACTCTGGCCGCTGCGGTCGCGCTGCTCCTGCCCCATGCCTTGGGGCAGATGCCGGCGGACACGGTCAAACAGGGGGAATTCCCCGGTCTCCAGCTGCTGCCCCCGGGCAGTGTGATTGAGGGCATCTCCCTGCCGCGCTACGATAACCACCGCGTTTCCGCCCTGCTGCATGCCGCCCGCATGATTATCAGCACCCGCCAAGTGGTGCAGCTGGAAGAGCTGGAGGCTCAGCTGTACAGCCGCGCCGGCAGCCGCACCTATATCCGCACCGGGAACGTGGCATACGATTTCGGCACGCAGCAAGCCTCCACCACGGGGGATGCCAGTGTGCAGGACGAGCGTTTCAGCGCGCAGGGCAAGGGGGTTATCTTTAGTTCCGCCACGCGCAAGGGAATTCTGCTGGGTCCGGTGCGCACCACGGTATCCGCCGCTGTTTTTAACCGAGCTTCCGAAAACGAGCAGCCATGAGATGCACCCTGATGATTGCCATGGCAGCTACGGTGCTGCCCGCCATTGCCGCCACGCCCTCCCCGGAGTGGTTGTCGGCCGCGCTGGAGAAGGCACACACTGCATTTAGCCGGCACGATGCCGCCGTGCAGCAAGTGCAGGAGGATTTAGCCGCGCTGGGGGTGAGCTTACCTACGGATTCCGCCCCTGTTTCGGAGGAGGTGCCCTCCGGGCAGGACAGTGTGGCCACCTGTGAGCAAGGCCTCTTTTTCGATGCTGCGGATTCGCGCCTCATCTACATGGGGAACGTGAAGCTGCGGGATCCGCGCCTGCTCGTGCAGGCGGAACACCAGCTGCATATCTGCCTTACGGAGATGCTGCTGGAGGATAATGAGAAGCGCACGGATGCCGCGCTGGATGATGCCAACCAAGCCCGCGGCCCCCGCCGCACACAAAAAGTACCCCGGGATGAGCAGCGGGAGCAGGCGCCTGCCCCCCTCCCCGCTCTGCAAGGAGAGCCTGTGCAGGTGAGTGCATGGGATGCCGTGGTGGACGTGCGGAATAATTCCATCCTTCTGTACAGCCCCGCAGGCGGCAAGGGTGTGCGCTTAAGCCATGGGGATAACCGGCTGCTTATCGAGACGGATGCCACCCACCCTGCCCGCTTGCTGGCAGACGAGGCAGGAAACCTCCTGCTGGAAGGGGCACGCATTCACATGCAATTTGCCACCCGCCAAGGTACGGGCACACTGGAGACGACTGAGCAGGCCTATTACCATGCGGAGGAGGCCATGCTGGTGCTGCCCCATGCCGCCACACTGGTGGCACCGGAGGGGCGGGTGAGCTGCACGGAATCTCTTTCTCTCAGCCTACTGCGGGAGGGGGAAAGCCGCCCGAAGGCACGGGGTTTTCTGGGGCAGTTTAGCGGCATGCGTTTCCAAGGGATTAACACGGCTCGCGCCAGTGGCGGGGTGGTGGCAGAGCTGGCAGCCACTGCCAAGCGCCCGGCCACCCAAGCCCGGGGAGAGGAGTTGATGTACGATGGCCGTACCGGGGCTGCCGCCCTCACGGGGGAGCAGTGCGAGCTGGTGTACGGCAAGAGCCGCATTCTGGCCAACGAGGGGCTGCACTTGCTGCCCAATGGAGATTTGGAACTGCGGGGGAATGATATTCGCGGCAGTTACGAGCGCCCCGCAGCCTCCGGGGAGGGGGAGGCCATTTGCGGCACTTTCCAAGCCGGAGGAAATGTGATTTTCCGGGCAGGCACGGGCATTGTGACGGCGGATTCCGGTTTGCAGGCCCGCGATGCGGAGGGCAGTTTCTCCTGCACGGGGCCGGCGGAGTTGCTGCTACTGCCGCATCCGGAGAAGAAGCTGCGCCCCCGGAAGGCCGGGGAACCTAATCTGGCCATTGCAGGTTACGGCGGGGTACACCGTGTAAAGGCAAGCGGCGCGGTAAAGATTCAGCGCTATGTGCCGGGAAGCGATACGCCCGAGGCGCATATTCAGGCGGAGGTACTCCAAGCGGATTTGGAAACCGGGCAATTTTCCCTCCTCGGTACGGCGGATGCACCCGTGGTGGCGGATTTCGAGAGCAACCATTTGGAGGCACACCCGCTGCCTACCGGGCCGGCCAGTTTGCAGTTACTGCCTAATGGGGATATGCTGCTGCAAGGGAGCCGCATTCTGGCCACCATGCAGCAGGATGGCACTGCCACCACTGCCGCCTGCGAGGAGTTTATACGCCTTATACGGGCAGAAAACCTTCTGGAAACGGGCAGCTCTGCCCGCCTTACGGGTAAGCAGGGAATCTTTACCACGCAGGGTCCCCTGAGTGCCATCCTCTCCGCGGATGCCACGAAGAAACCCCGCACGGGGCGCTTAGCCCACCTTTCCTTCCATTACAACGGCATCCGCGAGCTTTCCACAGAGCGCGGCGGTACTGTGCAAACTCCGCAGGGCTCCATGCAGTGCGACGGGCCGGTGCATGTGCTGATGGCACCGGGAAAAAAGGGAGAACTCGGCGGCTTGCTGCGCGCCACCGCCAGTGGCAAGGTGGCCATTGCCGGGCGGGATTCCACCGGCCGCATGCTGCGTGCCACGGGCGATGAGCTGCTGGTGGATGCCGAAACGGGGGAGAAGGTACTCTCCGGCATCCGAGTTACCCTGGGGGATGCTTTCAATACCCATATAGCCTCCGGCGTGGGTGCAGCCGTGCGCATCGATGCCCGCAATAATGCCCGCATTACCGGTAGCCGCCACTCCACGGCTGCCACGAAAATTCACGAACAAATCGACCGCCAGCAAGAAAAGAAGGCGGATAAAAAATAATTTCCCGTAGAAAAATTATGAATATACTGCTCGAAGCCAAGGGGCTGTGCAAATCGTACAAGGAACGTCAGGTGGTAAACCATGTGAGCCTTACGGTACACTCCGGTGAGATTGTGGGGCTGCTGGGGCCGAATGGGGCCGGCAAGACGACTTCGTTCTACATGGTGGCCGGGCTGGTACGCCCGGATGAGGGTTCCGTGGATTTCTGCGGGAAGGATGTTTCCGGGCTACCGATGCACTTGCGCGCCCGCTTGGGTATGGGCTACCTGCCGCAAGAGGAATCCATTTTCCGCAAGCTGACGGTGGAGGAAAACCTAATGGCCATTCTGGAGACGCGGGCGGATTTGAACCGCCGCCAGCAAAAGGAAAAGGCGGATGAGCTTTTGGAGCGTTTCAACATTACGAAGCTGCGCAAGAGCCAATCCATCCAGCTTTCCGGCGGGGAAAAACGCCGTCTCACGATTGCGCGCGCACTGGCGGCTAACCCGAAGCTGCTGATGCTGGACGAGCCCTTTGCCGGTGTGGATCCTATTGCCGTGCAGGATATTCAGCACATTGTGGCCTCCCTGCGGGAGACGGATGGGCTTTCCATTCTGATTACGGACCACAACGTGCGCGAGACGCTGGGCATTGTGGACCGCGCCTACATTCTCTTCGAAGGCAAGGTGATTAAAGAGGGTACGGCGGATGAGATTGCCAACGACCCGAAGACGCGCAAGATTTACCTGGGCGAGCAGTTCAAAATGTAATGGCTTTCCTGGAGTTGCAGGATGTGTGCGTGCATTTCCCTGTGCGGAGTACATGGGGAACCACCGGGGAAGTGGTGCGCGCGGTGGATGGGGTGAGCCTTTCCGTGCAAAAGGGGGAGGTGCTGGGGCTGGTGGGCGAATCCGGCTGCGGCAAGAGTACGCTCTCCCGCGCTATTATGCAGCTGCAAGCCATAAGCTCCGGCCGCATTCTGCTGGAGGGTACGGAGCTAAGCGCCCTGCCCGCGCGGGAAATACGCCGCCGCCGGCTCGATTTCCAAATGGTGTTTCAGGACCCCTATGCTTCGCTGAACCCGCGTTTCAGCATTTTCAGCACACTGTGCGAGGCGCTGGGGCGCCGCTGCCCCCTGCCCCGCGCCCGGCGGGAGGAAGCCGTGGCGGCACTCATGCAGCGAGTGGGGCTGGCGCCGGAGCATATGTACAAATACCCGCACGAGTTTTCCGGCGGGCAGCGCCAGCGCATTGCCATTGCGCGTGCCATTGCTCCGCAGCCTGCCCTCCTGCTGGCGGATGAGCCCGTTTCCGCGCTGGATGTTTCCATCCAGAGCCAAATACTCAACCTCCTCACCGAGCTTACTCGGGAGATGGGCCTCACCATGATTTTCATCTCCCACGATTTGTCCGTGGTGCATTACTTGGCGGATAGCATAGCCGTAATGCGGCGCGGGCGTGTGGTGGAGTACGGCACTGCGGAGGCGGTGTTCCGCCACCCGCAGCACGAGTACACCCGCAGCCTGCTGGAGGCGATACCGCGCCTGTGAGCCGCCCGCCCGCGCTCCCTGCCTATCAGCGTGTGCGGCGGTACGGGCCATCCCCCACGGAAAGCACCTCCACCCGCACGGTGTCCAGCCCGCGCACATAAAAGCCCAAATCCTTAGCAATCTGCGTGCTTACATCAATAAGGCGACCGGGAATATAGGGCCCGCGATCCGCCACCCGGGCAATGCAGCTCTTGCCCGTGCGCGGGCAGGTAATCCGCACTACACAGGGCAGCGGCAGGGTGCGGTGCGCGGCATACAGCTGGCCCCGGTACAGGCGCTGCCCAATGGCGCCGATGCGGCCGTTTGCCTCGTAGTGGGAGGCGATGCCCTCCGCGCGGTAATTCAGGGCATCCTCTACACTCATGGGTACATAGCGCTGGCCTTTGACGGTATAGGGGGCTTTTTTATAACCTTTGTACACCGGCCATTTGTTGATGAAGCGTTGCTGCTGGCAACCCACCATCAGCAGCATGGCTACCACCGCTAAGAGAGAGAAGAAACGTACCATACCTGTATGCTAACACAACGGGGCGGAAATCTCAAACTGTTTTGTAGGATGCGGGTACATTTTCCTATTGGCAAAAGCGGTGGGACAGGTTAGAATGAGGGTGGTGTTCTTAATCTGCCGCCCGATGAGAATTTTTTTTACATACATGCTGCTGGGGAGTTTGCTGTGCTGTGCCACGGCCGTGGCGGATACGCCGCGCAAAAAGAAGCGCAAGAAGAATCCGGCTGCCGCATACGAGCAGTTTTTAATACGGAGTAACTGCCCCTATTCTCTGCACGAGGCGGCCACCATGGGAAGCCCGGCCGCAGCGCGCGCCCGCTTGGAAGCGGGGGATAAGGTGCAGGCTCAGGATGAGCAGGGGAACACGCCGCTGCATTTGGCTGCTGCCGCAGGGCAAACGGAAATGGTGCGCCTGCTGCTCAAGCATGGAGCCGCCAAAAACATGCTGAATAAGGCAGGCAAAAAGCCCGCGGATTATGCCACAAAGGAATCCGTAATCAAGCTGCTGAAATGAAGACTCTGCACCGCTATTTGCTGCTGATGTTGCTGCTGCTCGGCTTGCAGCTTCCTGTGGAGGCGCAGGGGGGGCGCTGGGTGTCTCTGGATGGTGGAGGGGAGGAGCGCAGCCTTTCCCGCTCTACCAAGAAGAAACGCAAAGTGCGCCAAAAACTCTCCACGGGGAAGGAGAAGGAGCAGCAGGTAAGCGTGGTGCCGCCGCGTACGGATTTTTCCCGTTTGAATGTGAAGGGACGCCCGGTGGAAAGAAATTACCGCCAGCGCGAGTACAAGGCTTACTACTCGCTGGACGATATGCGGCGGCTCTATAAGATAAGCCACTACTCCTCTTTCGAGAATCCCACGGGTATCCTCTTCCGCAAGGGGGAGGAGGCCCGGTTCCATGTTTCCGCTAATGCCCCGGCAAACCGGCTCTTTCTGGTGCTGAAGGATTGGGGGGAGCAAGGGCGCACCAGCCGCATTCCCCTGCGCGCAGGGAGCAACCAGATTACCATTCCCCAGGATGCTTTGGCCTATATCGATTACCGGGATGCAAACCCGGATACTGCCCCGACGGTGAGCATCGGCATTAGCGGCGGTACGATTAACGGCGTTTTTACGCAGCACGATAATGCCCTTACTTGGAAGCATATTCTGGAAAAGGCACAGGGTGCAGGGCTGGATATGGTGGGGGAGCGTGTGCAGCTTCTTTTCCGTGTGGAGAGTTTGCGGAAACACTGCCCTGCCAAGGGGCCGGAGTTACTCCGCCTGTACGATGATATTGTGCGGGAGGAGCAAACCATTATGGCTTGGGATAGGGATGGTGTGCATCCCGGCAACCATGTGATGGGGCATTTCTCCTGGCATGGTTATATGTTTGCCGGTGGGCTGGGCGCCGGTTTTCACTACGATACCAGTGGAACTACCAATAATCCGGATAACTTGCGCCAAAGTGGTGCATGGGGGGTGGCGCATGAGTTCGGCCACATTAACCAAGTACGTCCGGGGCTCCTCTGGGCCGGTACGGGGGAGGTAACGAATAACATTTACTCCGCATGGGTAAACTATTGCCTCAACCCGAATAATCTGCGCCTGGAACACGAGAATTGCCCCACGCTGGATGGCAAACACCTGCGCGGCGGGCGTTTCGATTGCTATGTGAATGCTGCCATTGTGCGGCGCGAGTTGTGGCAGTTCCAAAGCGGGCCGGATTCCGGGGTGGATAAGGTGCCCAATGACCACCCGGGGGATCACTTCGTAAGCGTGTGCCCTTTCTGGCAGCTCATGCTCTACATGCGGGTGGTGCTGGGGAATGAGGATTTTTACCCGCACATATATTCCGAGGTGCGCAAGGCGGATGATTCCAAGCTCACACACGGGGAGATGCGTGTGCGTTTCTTTAAGTTGGCATGCGATGCCGCACAGTTGAATCTTTCCCGCTTTTTCACGGAAATCGGCTTCCTGGCGTACATGAATCGCTGGGTGAAGGACTATGGCTCCGTCCACATGACGATTACAAAGGAGATGTGCATGGAGGCCATGGCTCATGCCGCCCGATACCCGGAACCGGAAACAGACGTCATCTACTACATTAACGGCAATAATGCCCACATTTTCAAAGAAAAAGCAAAGGTAGTAAAAGGGCCGCGCTTCCAGCCGGATGCCGCTACGGGAAAATTCACCATCCCGGAGGGGAGTTGGAAAAACGCCGTAGCCTTCGAGGTGTACGGCGGAGAGGATGAATTACTGCGGGTATGCCTGCTGGGGCTGGGACACCAGGATAACCTCTCCACGGAAATCATCTGCCCGCCGGGTGCCAAATGCGTCAAAGCCGTGCAGTGGGACGGCAAGCGCTATGTGGTGAGCCAATTCTAGCCCCCGCAGGTGTTAGAGATATAGATTGCTAACACCTGCCACGCATGCGAAAACGATGGGCGTATGCGTGCTAGTGTTGCAGACCGATTGGTGGAAATGATGGTAGCGGCGGGAATTTGCCGCATCTACGGCATGGCGGGGGATTCTCTCAACCCGCTCATGGAGGCCTTGCAGCGCCACCCGCAGTTGCAATGGGTACCGGTGCGGCACGAGGAAACGGCAGCGCTTGCAGCAAGTGCGGAATCCCAACTCAGCGGGGGCATAGCCGCTTGCTGCGGAAGCTGCGGGCCGGGGAGTATTCATTTGCTCAACGGGCTGTACGATGCCCACCGCAGCCATGCTGCCGTGCTGGTGCTGGCAGCACATGTGCCCACGGTACTCATGGGGAGTGGTACTATTCAGGAGATTCACCCCACTCTCTGTTTCCGGGAATGTACAGCGTACCGGGAGCTGGCCACCTGCCCGGAGCAAGCCGTGGGCGCCATGGCACAGGCGCTCCGCACGGCGCGGGCACAAAGAGATGTGGGGATGGTGGTGCTGCCGGGGGATGTGGCAGCCATGCCGGCGGCGCCTTCCTTGCCCGGTGGAGAGCTTGCGCCGCTGCCGGAGTCCTCCCTGCTCCGCCCCACGGAGGAGGCGCTGGAGAAATTGCTGCGGCTGCTGGCGGAGTCTCCGCGCGTGAGTTTTTTGTGCGGTGCGGGCTGTGCCGGGGCAGCGCAGGATATTATTGCACTGGCCGGCCGCCTCAAAGCACCCATAGCCTACACCCTACGCGGCAAGGAAATTATGGAGGCGGAGAATCCCTACGCCGTGGGCATGACGGGGCTGCTGGGCTGGGGCGGGGCACTGCATGCCGTGCTGGATTGCGATGTGCTGGTGCTATGGGGCACGGATTTTCCCTACCCGGAGTTTTTACCCCGGCAGGCACACATGGTGCAGGTGGATACGGATGCGGCAGCACTGGGGCGGCGGGGTAAGCTGGCACTGGCTATCCACGCGGATGCCGGGGCCACGGCACGGGCGCTGCTGCACCGGGTGCCCCCCACCCGGGCAGATGATTTTTTACAGCAGAGTCTCAATTTTCATGCGCGCGAGGTAGCGGCCATTTCTGCGGCATTTCACCGGGTGGAAGAGCGGGCTGCCCTGCGCCCGGAGCTTCTGACCCGCCTGCTGAGCGACCATGCCGAGACGGACACGATTTTTACGGTGGATACCGGCACACCGGATATATGGTGTGCGCGTTATTTACAGGCCGGGGGGCGGCGGCGCATCATCGGTTCCTTCCGGCATGCTTCCATGGGCTGCGCGCTGGCCATGGCCATAGGGGCAAAATCCACTTATCCCTCCCGGCAGGTGGTAGCACTATGCGGGGATGGGGGGCTGGCCATGCCGGGGGGAGAACTTCTCACCCTGCTGCAGGAGAATCTGGCGGTAAAAGTGCTGGTATATAATAATTCCGAGCCGGATTTTGTGGCGCTGCAACAGCGCGGGCAGGGTATGCCCCAAAGTTTTGCTACCCGGCTGCGCCCTACCCATTTTGCCGCAGTGGCAAAGGCTATGGGTATGGCGGCATGGCGGGTGGAATGCGCGCAGGAACTTATTCCTGCCTTGCGGGCATGGCTGGCTGCCCCGGGGCCTGCCTTGCTGGATGCAGCGGTGGATAGCCATGCCCTGCCCCTGCCGCCGGAGATGGGTTACATGCGTTCTCTGGGCTTTTGCCGGGGGATTGATGAGCAATCCCTCCATGGGGAGCTGGATAGCGTAAAGCGCCTGCTCTTCGGGAACAGGCGCTTCTTTCTCTAAACTTTTGCAGCGGGTGTTTTTAGGAGAAAAGCTCCCGCAGGTAGCGGAGGTAATCCCGCCGGGCATCCTCCGGAGCCAAGGCACGGGTGGGCTTTTGGTAGCCCTCCTGCTGAGCAGGCTCTTCTGTTTCCTCATCCTCGTCAAAATCCTCATCCGGCCAGGAGAGTTCCATCTCCGGGAAGGCCGGGCGCACACGGCGGGCGCGCACCACGAGGTTTTGCACGCCTTTTTGATTGCCGAGAGCCACTTTCCCGGCTCGGCGGGCAGTGAGGATGCGGTTCCGGGGGTTATAGCACAGTACCTGTTCGCAGGCCATTTGCTGGGCAAGTGCCTGGAGGGTACCATGATCGGCATTGTCTTTTCCGCAACCCAATTTATCTGCCAGCACGGCGGCAGCAAAGGGGGTCATCTCGAAAGGGCCGGTAACGCCCACGGCATCCACACGGCCGCCCAGCAGCGGGGTCACGATGTCCACCCCGCTTTTTTTCGTGGTTTTCCAAAGCAATGTGGCGGATTTGGCGTTGTACTTCTCGATGTAGAAGTACTCCTCCGCCAGCAGGTATGCCATGGCTTGCAACGGGGAAACGCCTATGGCTTTCTTAGCCTCCTCCTGTAATTCGGAGATGAGCCCTTCGTTCAACACAATGGCCACGGGTTCCTCGTTCCCTTCCATTTCCTGCATCACGGGGTCTTCCACCTCCAGAATATCTGCCATGCGTGTGGCCATATCGGATACGGAGCCTTCAGCTTCTTCTTCTCCGGCCAGTACAAAAGCACCCACTTCCTCCCCCTTGTGCATGAGTACCACGGCTTTCCACCCGCCTTCCAGAGAGAGGCAAATGGCATCTCCCTGCTTGCGGGTACCTTCGAAGGTGCTGAGGACGTCCTCCGCCGAGATGGCGAAGGCTGTTCCCACGGTGCTGAGGGCAAGCAAGAGGAGGGAGGTAATGCGGCGAATCATAGGGCTTTGAGGAGGGGTGGGAGGGGGCTTACTTGTATGATTTCATCAGGCGGCGGATATAGCGCTGCATGGCCGGCAATTTCTTTTCGATGCTCTGTGCCAGTTTGAATTGGTTGCGGGCACGGATGAGGTTATGCTCCGGCTTATCCACGCGGAAATAGCGGTCGCCATCCAAATAATCCGTCAGGAAGCGCATACCGATTTCCGTGGTGATGAGCCAGCCGGCAAAGGCAAGATTCTCCACCTCTGCCGGGCAGAGGAAATCGTGTGCGGCATCCAGATACCCCTCCGCAAGGGATTCGAAAAAGGGCATTTGCATGTATACTTGGGAGAGGTCTTCCTCGTCCTCCTCGGCCATGCAGGTGGCCGTGCGCACCATATCCCCGAAATCGTACAGGGCCAAACCGGGCATCACAGTATCCAAATCGATAACGCAGACGGCATCATCCGTTTCCTCATCCAGCATCACGTTATTGATTTTGGTATCGTTGTGCGTAATGCGGGTGGGCAGCTCCCCACGCTGCTGCATATCAATCAAACGGCTATACTTATCCTCCCAGCCGCGAAGCAGCTCCAGCTCTTTTTCGCACCGGGCACGGCGGCCCATCACATCGGCCTCGGCACTGGCAAGGAGGTTGGCATAGCGTTTCGGGGTGTTGTGGAAATCCGGGATGGATTCTTTAATATCCTCCGGATTCATATCGCAAATAAGCTCTTGGAAGGAGCCGAAGGCATAGCCGGCTTGGTAGGCTTGGCGCGTGTTTTCCACCACATCGTAGGTATGGGTGGATTCGATGTTGTTGTAGCAGCGCCACATGCCGCCCTCCTCCGGGAGGTTAATGTAGTTGCGGCCACCACGGGCAGGATAGAGGGTGAGGGTTTGCCCTGCGGCATATTGGCGGCGGCGCAGCAGCTTCCACGTAATGTGGCGGGTTACTTTCTCCACGTTGCGCATTACCTGCGCAGGGTCTTTGAACACGTAGTCGTTAATGCGCTGGAGAATGTAGCGTTCCTCGTGGCCGTCCTCGTCCTTATAGCAGGCTCGATAGGTGGTGTTAATGTGGCCATTGCACAACTCCTCGCCATAGAGGAACTCCCCGCTAATGGCGAACTGATTGCCGATACGGGCAATTCTCTCCGCCACCGGGCCGGTGGTATGCTTCGTAATCATAGCTCTTGCAGGATAGTAAGAAAGAGAGAGGGGGGGCTATACCGGCTCGCTCAACGCCCCTTGCGAGCAGGGGCGGCACCGCCGCCGGAGGAGCCGCTCTTCTTATCTGCCGGCAGCTGGATGGGCATGAACTTGGGCACGTTGCGCGTGCTATCCTTTACCACCACGGTAATCTGGGACTGGCGGTCGGAGACGACAAAGGTGGATGCCTTGAGGCGCTTAAGCTCCTTGCTGCCGGGCTCTGCATAAGAGAGGAGGAAGGAAACCTTCTCGCCATTCTTTTCGCCCTTGAAGGACCAGGAGTTCTTATCCGTCACGCCCTCACTCGCGTGGAACACGCCGATGGTGCTAACCTCTTTATCCTTGAAATCGCCGCTTTTGGAGATGGCCATTTGCAGCGGGTAGGAGGAGAAGTTAATCACATGCACCCCTTTGCGCGGGAAATTGCTCTCGTTCACAAAGATGGTGCGGGGCTTGCCCGTGCCGGGTACCAAGATACCCACATGGCGGCCGGAGCCGGGGGCATCCTCAACTACCAAGTAGGGCGGCGGCAATTTTTTAGCTTTCTCGCCCTTATCTCCCGCATCCTCCTTGGGGCTGGGGTCCTTATCCCAGAAGCGGATAACGCCATTGATGGGGCGCACACGTGCGCTGGGTACGCGGCTGCTCACGTTAATCTTGCGGAAGTCCTTACCATCCTGGTAATACAGGGGGGAGGGAACCGTGCCGCCGGAAGGGGCACAAACCACAAAACGGACACCGGTGCGAGCCTCTGCCTGCTCACCGGCAACGGCTGCTCCACCGGCAGCACGAGCGGAACGGCTCTGGGCACACAAGGGCATGGCCAGCACGGAGGCCATAAGGAGAATGGGCAGAATCTTCATAAAACAACAAATAAGAGTACGGGAAGATAGTATATCACCCGCCTTGGCAAAGCAAGCAGAAAATGGCTCCCTGCCTTTGTCGGCAGCGGAAAATTCCCCTCCCTGTGCCACGGAATGCCACATTTACGCTTTTCCTTAACAGCTATCCCGTGTTACTATCTCTGCCGGTAAAACCATGCCCAGTATATTCCTCCTCTTTGGCGGCAGCGGCCGCACCGGTCAAATAACGGCTCGCGCCGCTACACGCGCGGGTTACCAACTGCTGGCTCCCACCCATGCGGAATGCCCCTTGGAGGATGCGGATGCCGTATCGGACCTCGTACTGCACAGTAAGGCGGCCGTGGTGGTAAACTGTGCGGCTATCAGCGGGCTGGAGACCTGCGCCGCTAATCCCCTGCAAGCCCATTTGGTGAATGCTGTGGCGCCGGCGGCCATGGCCCTAGCCTGCCGCCACACGGGAGCGCGCTTCATCCACCTCTCCACGGATTATGTGCTGGATGGTCGCCGCGCCGGGCTTAAAAACGAATCCGCCAAGTGCCGCCCCGCCGGCTGGTATGCGGAGAGCAAGCGGGAGGGGGAGCTGGAGGTGCTGGAGGCACTGCCGGAGGCCCTGGTGGCCCGCGTTTCCTGGATATGCGGAAACCCGGCACGCCCCGCATTTGTGGAGCAGGCACTGGCGCGTGCCCTGCGCGGGGAGCCGCTGGCTGCCGTGGCGGATAAGTACTCCCTGCCCACGGATGCGGAGGATATTGCCCGGGCTCTGCTTTCTCTGGCGGAGGGGGAGGCGCACGGCATTCTGCACCTTTGTTCCCTCGGGGAGCCATGCAGCTGGTGGGAATGCGCCCATACTGCCTTGCAGGAGGCCGTGGCCTGCGGTAGCCTGCCGGCTCTGCCCCCCTTGGTGCGGCAGGAGCTGGATAAAGTGCCTTTCTTCCGCGAGCCGCGCCCCCGCCATACGGCTATGGATGCCGCCCGGCTCTGCGCAATGGGTATCCCCATGCCCACGGCCGATGAGTGTGTGCGGCGGGTGGCACGCCGTTTTCTTGCCGCACACACCGGGTGCTAATGCTTACGCCGCCGCCAAAGGTATTTTTTTCTTGCCCGAAATCCGGCGCATGTTAGAATGTAAACATGTCGCTGCTTACGCTGCTTCTCTCCTTGCTTACAAGCCTATTACCCGTGGCGGACCAGCTCCGGGGGGAGGCGGAATCCGCAGCACCGCCCGAGCTGCCGAAGCGGGAGCTGGTGCTGGAGCTGCAGCCCGGTGCCGCCCCCATGAATGGGCGCGAGGATGAACTCATGCATGCAGCCATTATCCGGCGTTGCGAGGATGTAGGGCTGCGCCTCCGCCAAGAGGGGACCTGCTTCCGCCTCCATGTGCGCAATGCCCTTATCCCCACTATGGAGGCATATACGGATACGCTGGATGATTTGGAATATACCCTGAATGCCCGCGCCACACTGCATTTGCTGCGGGTGCATCCGGATTCCGGGCAGCTGGTGCAGGATGCCGCTTTGCAGCAGGCCTTGGTCGAGTACGAGAAGGCCATGGTGGCTTATGAGGACGGCCACGATGCGCGGATACCCCCCGGCCTTCCCTCCCGCCCGCATTGTGTGGAGGTGCAGCTCTCCCACCGGGGAGCGCACACGATGGAACGCCTTACCTCCCCCATGCACATGGGAAAACAGCGCCTTGCCATCATTATTAACGGCACGGTTACCTACGCCCCCATTATCCATACCCCACTTAGCGATGAGTTCACTATCTCCGGGTTAAGCCGGGAGGAAATTGACCAGCTGGCAGCCGGTTTGGCACTACCGCTGCCGCGCCCGGTAAAGGTGCAGCGCAAGGCCACCGCCTCCGGCAGCTGATTTTTCCGGAGGGTGTATATTACCCGGATGACGTGTTGTGTACTTGACGCGGTGTGAAAAACTGGCAGAATGAGCGGGTATAATCATCCGCACACGTTCATGTTCCAGTTCTTACAGAATATCATCCACTCTCCGGCCTTTTACTTCTGCACAGGCATTCTGCTCATTGTCCTGTTTTTCTGGTATTTGGCAGCGGAGCAGGACAAGGTAAAACGCAATGCCGGCACCTTCTTCATTGTGGGTCTCTCGGCCTTTTCGCTGCTCTCCCTGTTCCTGAACGGCATGCACTATGGTATTGATATTCGCGGTGGTGTGGAGCTTACGCTGGAGGTGCAGCCCAAGATGGATGACCACGGCTCCATGGTGCCCCCCACGGAGGAGGATATGCAGCAGGCCTGCGATATTCTTAATGAACGTCTGAATGCCACCGGCACCAGCGAAGTGCAAATCCTCCACTCCGGGAATAAAATCCTCATCCAAATCCCCCAGCAGGATGATGACCCCGATAAGAACAAGGAAAAACTGGATGCCATGGTGAAAATGCTCACCAAGATGGCCAAGCTGGAACTCCTCTCCGTTTACCAAGGCAGTGAGCATGTGATTGCGGACCCGGACACGCAGGCCGCCATTGTGGCTTACGAGGAGAAACTGGCTGCTTACGAGGCAGCCGTGGCTCGCGAGGATAAGAGCGCCCGCAAGCCGGCCATGCCCCGCATTCCCTCCAAATTCGGGTTGAATGATTACATGATTCTGCCCTATCCCCACATTAACGAGGAGACGGGCCAGCCGGAGCTGAATCGCCACGGCCGCCAGATTGTGGAATACATGGTGCTGCAAAAACCCTATGCCGCCATGCAGAAGGATGTGTACATTACCGGTAAGGAGGTTTCCCGCGCCCAGCCGGATTATGTGCGCAAAGGCTATGTGGATGTGGTGCTTAACCGCACGGGTGCCGACCGCATGGGACGCCTTACAGGTGCCATGCAAATCGGCCGCGACCGCCTGGCCGTGGTACTCAATAACCAAATTAAGTGCGCCCCGGTGGTGCAGGCCGTGCTGCATAAGGATTTCAACATCTCCGGCCTGAATGGTAAGGGCGAACCGGAGGATATTTCCAAGGCACTGGCTAACCCCCTCTCCAGCGATTTGAAGGTGGAAGGCCGCAAGGATGTATCCGCCCAGCTGGGGCAGAGCGCTCTGGAGCAGAGCGGCGTGGCCGGTCTGGTAGGTTTGGCAGGCATTTTCCTGTTCTGCTATTGGTACTACCGCTCCGCCGGTATGGTGGCCATGGTGGGGCTTACCTTCAATGCGATTGCCCTGCTGGGGCTGATGAGCCTGTTCGGCTTTGTGCTTACCCTGCCGGGTATTGCCGGTATTGTGCTGACGATGGGCGTGGCAATTGATGCGAACGTACTTATCTACGAACGCATGCGCGAGGAGCGCAAGCAGGGGCGCCCCTTCATCATCTGCCTGCGCAATGCGTACGAAAAAGCCTTCTCCGCCATTTGGGACTCTAACATTACCTCCCTCATCACAGCGGTTATTCTATTCTGGATTGCCAGCGGCTCCATCAAGGGCTTTGCCGTGACCACGAGTGTAGGTATCATCACCTCCCTCATCGGTGCCGTGGTGGTTACTCGCGTGCTTTTCTTCTGGGCGGAGCATACCGGTTTGTTGAAGGAGTTTACCTTCTCCCGCGCCCCCTTCGAGGACAGCAAATTTAACTTTATGAAGTATCGCCGCCCGGCGATGATTGCCTCTGCGGGCATTCTCCTGCTGGCCTCCGCCTATTGCCTCTTCATCCGAGGGGAAAAATCTCTGGGTATCGACTTCGTGGGCGGTTCCACTTCCACCTATGTAGTACCGGCCGATAGCCCGCTGGACTATAAGCAGGTGGAAGATACGGTGAACAGCATGGCTCTTTCCAAGGTACCCACCGTGCAGGAATTCTCCAGCGCCACGGACCGCAGCATCAAAATCCGCTGCGCTAGTAAGGAGGAAGCCCTCGCCATCGATACGCAGCTGCGTACCGCCGTGCCCCATATGAAGGAGCTGGAAGCTCCCTCCGTAGAAGAGGTGAGCGCCTCCCTCGGCTCCGCTTTCTTCAAAACGGCTTGCCTGGCTCTGCTGGCCGGTATGCTCGGCATCACGATTTATCTGGCCATCCGCTTCGAATGGTCCTTCGCCATGGGCGCACTCGTCTCCACCGCGCACGACGTGCTGGCCATCATCGTACTCGTCATCGTCATGGGCACAGAGCTGAGTATCATCCACATCGGTGCCTTCCTCACCGTAGCAGGTTACTCCATTAACGATACCATCGTGATTTTCGACCGCATCCGTGAGCGCCTTTGCATAGCGGACGATAAGGAACACTTGGAGGATATTATGAACCAAGCCATCAACGAGACGCTCTCCCGCACGCTGCTTACCTCCGGCTCCACGATTGCGGCTCTGGTGGCCTTGCTGGCACTGGGTGGGCCCTCCATGTGGGATTTCTCCATCACCATGTTGCTGGGTATCTTCGTGGGCACGTACTCCTCCATCTACATTGCCTCCCCGGTAGTGCTGTACTTCTCCCGCAAGAACGATCTTCGCAAGGAAATTCAGGAAGCGGAGGAAGCCTAAGACCACAGCCTCTCTCCCCATGCCGCGCCGCCTTCTGCACAGCTTGCTGCTGCTCTGCATTGCAGTGTTCGGGGCGGCGGTATGGGGTTCTATCGACTGCGGCAGTAGGCTGGCGGAAACCGGGCTTTCGGCAGAGGAAGCCACCCGCCTGCGGCACCTTATTTATTTTCATTTCGGCGTGGCCCAGCTGGCACTGCTGGCCGGCGTACTGCTCCTGCGGCACCGGCACCGCCGCTGGAAGCGCTATTACCTGCTCATTAGCTACAACGAGCAGGGCATGGATATAAACCCACCCGGCATCCGCATGCCGCGCTGCCATGTATACCGCTGCCACTTGGGCAATTTGCAGCAGGCGGCCTTGCCCCCGGCGGATGCACCGGTACTGGTGTATCCCATGTTCATGCTCAGCGGAGCCAGCAGTGGCCGCAAACTGGTGCAACTGCTGGGGGAAACATACCGCGCCCGTGGCAGCCGCACACCGCGCCTGTATTACCAGCCGGTGCTGGGGGCTTCCCCATGGCTGCCGGAGGCGGCAGCAGCTCATTTATGCCCCATGCTGGGGCAGCCCGGCACGGGTATTCTGGTGGTGGCGCACGGCAGCACCCTGCCGGAGCCACCGCCGGAACCCGCCTTGTTCTGCCGCCGCCTGCGGGAGCTTCTGCCCGGGGTGGAGGTGGCACTGGGCTATTTCCAGCAGCAGCCGGAAGCAGCGGAGTGCCTTGCCTCCATGCAGGCGCAGCATGTACTGCTGCTTCCCTTCCTGCTTACGGAGGGGCTGCACACCCGCCGCGATTTGCCCACACCGGAGCAGGCAGCCGCCTGCGGAAAAATACTCACCCGCCTGCCCGTAGTTACCTCCCTGCTGCGGGAGCAAGAGGCCGATACCTCGCCCCCCGCCGTATGAAACTTGCCCTTAAAGTAACCCCCGGTGCCCGTAAGAATGAGCTTTTGGGCTGGGAGGAGGATTACCCCCAAGTGGGGCGCGTACTGAAGCTCCGCATTGCCGCACCGCCGGTGGAGGGCAAGGCAAACAAGGAGATTGTGGCCTTTCTGGCCAAGTGCCTCTCCCTGCCTAAAAGTGCCGTGGAATTGGTGCATGGTACCTCCGGGCGTATCAAACTTGTTTCCCTCCCGGAGGGTACGGACCTCTCCCCGCTGGGCTAAGATAAGCCCTCCGCGCACGAGGATAATCCCGCACGAGCGGAATTAAGCCTTGCGGCTGCATGCAGAATCGGGTAGAATGGCGGCGTGAGCTATCAGGTCTTTGCCAGAAAATACCGCCCGCGCACGTTTAAGGATGTGCTGGGGCAGGAGCATGTCGTGCGAACTCTCTGCAATGCCATCGAGCAGAAACGCTTGGCGCATGCTTACCTCTTTGTGGGGCCGCGCGGCACGGGCAAGACCTCCACGGCGCGCATCTTTGCCAAGGCGCTTAATTGCAGCGGCGGGCCCAAAGTGGATTTTGACCCGGAGGAGGATGTGTGCCTCGAGATTGCCGAGGGGCGCAGTCTGGATGTGCTGGAGATTGACGGTGCCTCTAACCGCGGTATCGATAACATCCGCGATTTGAGGGATAATGTGCAGTTTACCCCCACCCGCGGGCAGTACCGCATTATCTACATCGATGAGGTTCACATGCTCACGAAGGAATCCTTTAATGCGCTGCTCAAAACGCTGGAGGAGCCGCCCGCGCATGTGATGTTCATCTTCGCCACCACGGAGCCGCACAAGATTCTCCCCACGATTCTATCCCGCTGCCAGCGTTTCGATTTGCGCCCCATTCCGGCGGAAATCATCGCCCACCACTTGGTCAACATTGCCGCGAACGAGGGCGTGAGCCTTACACTCCCGGCAGCATTCGCCATTGCCCGCGTAGCGGATGGCGGCATGCGCGATGCCCAATCCATGCTGGACCAGCTGGTTTCCTTCTGCGGAAACAGCATTGATGAGCAGCATGTGAACGATATCTTCGGCGTAACCAGCCGGGAAACCGTGGCACGCGCTCTGGCTTACCTGCTGGATCGCCAGTTGCCCAGCCTGCTGCACCTCATCCACGAGCTTTCCGAAGCCGGGCGGGATATGGGCCAGCTGCTCTCGGAAATCATGGGAGCCGTACGCGAACTGCTCATCAGCAAGGTTGCCCCGGAGGAAGCCTCCTACTCCCTGCCGGAAAACTGGCGCCAAAGCCTCACGGAGCTGCTTGCCCGCACCCCGGCGGATAAAATCATCCGCCTCATGGAGGTACTCTCCGCCACGGAGGAACACATGCGCTGGAGTACCAATAAACGCCTCCACTTGGAAATGGGCCTCATCCAAGCCGTGCATTCCCTGGCAGAGGCCAATATAAGCGATATTATCCGCGCACTCAACGGCGCCCCCCTGCCGGAAACTCCCATTGCCACAACCCCGCTTCCGGCCGTATCCCCCTTCCCGGTGCAAACAGCCGCCACGCCACCCCCTGCGGAGCCGCTGCCGCCCCCCCCTGCACCGGAGCCCGCCCGCCCGGAAGGTCTGGAGGTGATTGATGATGCCCCGCCTGCCTTCGATGTGCCGGAGGAAGAAGACTCCTGCCTCCCCGCAGAGGAAACCCCCCACCCCCAAGGAATGAGCCCCCAACTCTGGGAACAACTCGTGGCCCAACTCCGGGAACGCTCCCCCCTGCAAGGCGGTATGGTGGGCCATACACTCTTTACCGGGGAGGACGATGGGCTGGTAACCATCGCCATCCACCCGGAGGATATGGATACGCGCGATGCGCTGCTGGGAGAAACACTCTCCGCGCTCATGGATGAACTGGCGCCTGCTCTGTGCGGCCGCCGCATCACACTGCGGCTGGTAACGGACGATACGGTACCGCCCCCCGTGGTGGAGGAAGCCCCGCCACCCCTCCCGCTGCCGGTGCCTGCCCCCAAACCCAAGCCCAAGCCGGAGCCCAAAGCGGAACCCGCTAAAACCCCCACCGCCCCGCCCAGCCTGAGACCCACCACCGAGGAGTTCTACCACGACCCGCTCGTGGAGCTGGCTCTCAAAGAATTTCACGCCACCATTATCAAATAAACCCACTTGTTCACCTCCCATTATGAACCTCCAAAAACTCATGAAGCAGGCGCAGGCCATGCAGGCCAGCATGGCACAGGCACAAGCCCGCATTGCCGAAAAACAATTCACGGCCGAAGCCGCCGGTGGTAAAATTAAAGCAACCGCCGATGGCAATGGCATGATTACCGCCTTGAGCATCGACCCCGCCGTAGTGGACCCGGATGATGCCGAATTCCTCCAGCAGCTGGTACTCAAAGCCGTGCAGGATGCCATAACCGGAGCCAAGAGCCTGGCAGAGGCAGAAATGCGTAAAGTAACGGGCGGCCTTGGCTTCCCGATGTGAGTTTCCCACCCCCGCCCCATGTTTGCCTTCCTCCCCAAGCGTGCAGCTACCGCTGCGTTAGTGCTTGCCGCCGCCATATCCGGCACTGCTCCGGCAGAGCCGGTGCTGGTGGGTACTCTTTCCGCCAAGGTGGTACCGGAGCAAGTGGCCACGCTCAACATGGAAAAAGGCTTGGTGAGCGATTTGGCGGATGCTTCCGCCCGCGTGGAAAGCGGCAGCATTATCGCCATTCTGGATAAGGAAGCCACCGAGCAGGAACGTGAACAACTGGAACTCCAAATCGCCACGGAACGCATGGCGCTGCGGGATGATTTACTGAAACTTCAGGAGCGCCGCAAGCAGGTGGAGTTCTACCTGAATCTCTCCCCGGGAGAGCGCAAGTACGCCACGGATATGCACCAAGAAGGTGCCCCGCCCACCAAGGATTCCCTCCGCGATATTAAGGAGCGCGAGGAGCTGCTCAAAAAACGCATCGATTCCGCCCCGCGCCTCAAGCGCGCAGAGTTCGAGCGCAGAGTGGCTCGCAAAACCCTGCGCATGCCCTTTACCGGGCGCCTGCAATACCATTTTACCCTGCCGGAGGATATAAAAACCCCCTTTGAATACGCCGGTGTAGGCGGCCACGCCTTTGCCACGGTATGCGATGATTCCGCCTATTACATTACCCTCAACATCAGCAAAGCGGAGCTTACCCAGCTGCCGCAGGAAAATTTCAGCGCCCGCATAAACCTGCCCCAAGGCAAAAGCCTGAGCGGCACATATTCCCACCACCGTGTGGAACAAGGCGGCCAAGGGGATATGCTGGTGTATTTCTTCCGCATCGCGCCGGAGGAGCATGCCACGGCTCATTCCCTGCTGGGCAGCCACGCCCGCGCAGAATTGGTGTACAACACGGATACACCCGTGCTGCGTGTGCGCAAAATGGAGCTTATTACCCACCCGCAGGCCGCCTCCTGCGAAAACTGGGAACAACTCTGCCGCCTGGCACACCCCAAGCACCATGTACTGCTTATCGGGGAAACGGATATCATACTCACCCCCGTGGAGGAATAAACCCACTGCCATGGAATTGCGCTGCGAAAACATTTCTTTTTCATACAGCCGCCATGTGCCTGTGCTGCGGAACTTTTCGCACACCTTCCGCCCGGGTATCACAGTGCTGAAAGGCTATTCCGGCTCCGGTAAAACCACCTTGCTCAAGCTCTTGGCCGGGTACCTCAAAGTAAACCAAGGCCGTATCCATACCCCCACGGGTATCTCCATTACCAGCCGCCGCTACCGCAAGCGGGATGTGGCCTATATGTTCCAAGGTATTAACCTGCTCCCCCTCATGAGCGTGGAACGTAACCTGCGCCTCGCGGCAGAAATGGCCGTGCTGCCCTCCCGCAGTTGGAAACCCCGCTGCGAACAGCTTCTGGCCGACCTCGGCCTCCGCGAACTCCGCCACCGCAGAGCCGATAAACTCTCCGGCGGCCAAGCCCAGCGCGCCGCACTCGCCCGCACCCTCATGAAAGATGCCCCCACCGTCCTGCTGGATGAGCCTACCTCCGGCTTGGACGATGCCAATACCCTCATCATCAAAAAACTGATTCAGCAGGATGCCGCACGGCGTATCTGCATCATCAGCACGCACGATAGCCGCCTGCTCGACCTAGCCGATGAAATCATTGATTTTGACAGTTCTGTACCTTGCTAAGGACACGATTCACCGGTGGTTTACCCGCGTTTCCAGCCCATTGGCACGCATTCTGGTGGTATTCTTTCTGGTGCTGTGTGCCCTTTGTTTCCTGGGCAGTTATGTGATTTCCGCCAAGGTGGTGCGCGATAAAATCCGCAGCAGCGGCGGCGATATTGTAGCCATTAGCTCCTTCCCCCGAGAAGGGCAAAGCCTCCCCCTCCCCACGCAGGAAGAATGCAGCCGCATGCTCAACTCGGACTCCGTTGCCATACGCTCCGCCGGCCATGCCAGGCTGAATAAGGAAAGTAACATCCCCCTCCTTACCTACGATTTTAACCGCGCCGCACAGATGATGCCCCTGCTCGCCCCCGGCGGCGGCCCCACCCTCCTCTGCACCCCGGAAAGCGGCCTGCGCCCCGGCCCGGCAGATGTTTCCGTGCAGCACACGGAATGGACTCTCCCTGTGCGCATCCTGCCCGCAGAGCATCTCCTCTTCCGCGCCACGCAGCAGAAAATGCTCATCCTTGTCCCGCCGGATGTCCTCTCCTCCCTCACCGGAGATAAACACAGCTCCGGCATGGTGCGCCTCCTGCTCCGCCTCAAAGAATTGAACAGCTCCGCAGATTTGCACAAGGTGGAAAACACCTTCCGCTGCCTCGCACGCTTGGAAGGTATCCAAATTTTCACCATCTCCGCAGCCGGTATGCTGGAGGAACTCGATATTATCCTGGGAAACCAAACACAGTGCCGCGCCACATTCTGCCTGGGTATTGCAGGCATTGTGGGTATTCTGCTCACTGCTCTTGCCGGTATGGAATACCGCCAGAACGAATACATCTATACCCTGATGAAGAGTTTCGGCATTCACCCGCTGCTGCTGGTGGGCAGTTTTATTGCGGAAAATCTGCTGCTGGTGGGCTGCTCCTTTGCAGCGGCTCTGGCCGTCTTTATGCAGTGCCAGCGCATTATTGTGGCCCAGTTCTTCAAAATGGGGCATTATTCCCTCAGCCTTGCGGAGATTATGCCGGAAATCCAACTCATCTGCGCCACGCTGCTGCTCTGCGTCCTCATCTCCTCCCTGCCCATTATCGTTGCTACTCATAGAGAAATCGGCCGCGTGCTTAAATAATATTTTTGTCATTATGCCTCAATTTTGTGTTTTGGGCTTGAATCCTCGCTTTTTTGTGGTAGAAGTAGAGGAGTTATTTGCCTGACTTCCCTTTTCCGAGAAGTTCGGATACTTTCAACCAACACACAATCAATCAATTACTATGGATATTCAAGTAGCAGTCCTTTGCGACTACGCCGCCGATTATCAGGGTAAGCTCTGCATCCAGGGCGCTTTCGATACTCTGTTCGCCCGCCAGTTCCCCGTCATCCACCCCGCTTGCGCTCTTGCTCTCCGCCTTTGCCTTACCCCGGAGGACGCCGGCGACCACAAGCTCGGCATCTCCATTGTGGACGAGGATGGTACTCCCCTCGACAAGGAGCGCATGCCCATCGTGGGTGATTTGAAGGTGGACCTCCCCGAGGGTGCTGCTTTCCTTACCCGCAACCTCATCATGAACTTCCAGGGCCTCCGCTTCGAGAAGACCGGCAATTACAGCATCGATATTACCCTCGATGGTGAGCTGGTTTCCCGCACTCCCCTGCGCCTCGTCATGGTGCAGCAGCAGCAGGCCTAAGCCTCTATCCCCTTCTCTCTAATCCCCCGGCCACTCCGTAGCCCTGCTGCGGGGTGGCTTTTTTTCTACATACCCATTTTAATTAGGTAAAACATTTTTATGTTATACGCATCTTTTCCTTGACATTTCAGCAGGATTGATTTATTTGTGTCCGAGAGGGAAAACATATGACAAAAAAAGACTACACAGCTACCATCCGCGTATCTCCCTATTCCATGGCAATGATTGATGCCGCCTGCCGCCACAGCCAATCCTCCCTGCAACAGGCACTGGCACATGTACTGGCCAGCCGTAAAGCAGAAGAAGAGGGGTATATGCACATCGCGCTGCCATTATTCGAAGACCCGGAGGAAGAGCAATGAAAATCCCCCGAGTAAGCATCGTGGTAACACACCATGGCGGGATAGATGCATTGGAAGAAAGCATAAGCTCACTTCTCCGGCAAACGCTGGAGGAGTGGGAACTGCTATGCATCTACCATACAAGTGGGAAAGCATACAACGGCAAAGCTGCGGCAGATATTCGCGTGCGAAGCATCCGCGCCGCATACCGGGATCACAGCGGCTGTGCCCATGTGGGGCTGCAAGCGGCGCATGCGCCTTATGTACTCTTTCTGGAGGAGGGGGACACGCTGGCACCGCAGGCACTGGAGGAGATGTACCGGGCTATGGAACACAGCTCCCACCATGCCCTCATCCCCTTTGCCCCGGGGGAGGACATCCCTGCCCCATGGGGCAGGCTGTACCGCCGGGAAAGCATTTGCCACAAACGCTGGCATGTATCTCTGGACGGATACCGGGCACCCACGCAGTGGGCATGCAAAGCAGAGGCACTGCCGAATTCACTGTACTTTCACCGGGAAAAGGGAAGCAGCACGGCAAGGCGCCTCAACGAATCCGAGCATATCTTTGCGGCATATCTGCACGAGGTGTTCAACACCCTCTGCCGCCGAGCCGTATAGGGCAAGCGGCCTCAATCCCCCAAACGGAGAAGCTCCAAGCGGCGCACCATGCACTGGTTGAGTTCTCCGTTTGCATTAACACAAGCGGGCGTGTAACAAAGCTCGAAACAGTGGGTACCGGCCTCCAAACGGCAGGTAAGAGCCGTGCTGTGGGTATAAGCATCCCACGCACCCTGCTCCGTATGGTGGGGCATAAGAAGTATACCGGCAGGCACGCCATCCACCTGTAACTCGCGCAGGGCGCAAGTATCGCCATCGCGCAAGGAAGCTGTCGCGTTGGCATAAAGAACCCGCAGGCGGTATGTACCGGCAGGCAGCTCCGCCTCCTCAAAACGCAAGCGTGCCGTGCAGGGGCGCGTATCCAGCCAAGCCTGCCCATGCTCCACCGGGTATTCCGCCGCCTCTCCCACGCAGTGGGGAGCCAAGCTGTACTCGCTTCCCGGCAGGGGGCAGCAGAAAGGGCGGCTTAGAGAGGAGCAAAGGCTCCCGGCACCAATGGCCTGCACGCTGTACTCGTGGTACGCCGTGGGCTCCGCAAGCGGGCAGAAGGGCTCCAAGGTGGTGGAAAAAGCAACACCATCCCGGTACACACAGTAGGAAACGGCACCGGGCACCTCCTGCCACACCAAGCGCTCCGGTCCGGGCGTGGTCCACTCCGGGGCGGGGAGATCCTCCGTGGCACGCGGGGGCGGCGGGGCGGTCTCGGCATCCTCTGCAGGCATAAGCTCCAGCTCCACCACCACGTGCCCCTCTGTATCCAGCGGTATCACAGGAGCAGCAGGTCTGCCATTCACCATCACGGACCACACCTCCGTTCCATAGCCATTCAGGTGGATATCCAACACCATGTTGCGGATACGCAGCCGCGTAAGCCAATGGCTGCCGGCATATTCCTTGGGCACGCAGGGGGAAAGCACAAGGTTATTCCCCTCGTACTGGAGGCCGAAGAGGCCGTGGTAAAACACCCCCAGCATACCTGCCACACTCCAGAGCTGGCGGTCGGAATTAAGGAGGGTATCCTCCGCCGCCCCGGTTTCCGCATGGAAGTTTTCCTTGTTCGTGCCAAAGGCCATGGCCGCACGCAGCAGGGAGGAAAGGCAGCGCCCTGCCCCTGTGCTATCCTGCTGCTCCGCATGCGCCAGCAGTACATAAGCCTCCACGAAAGGCCAGATAGCGCGGTTGTGGTACGCCCCCGGCAAGCAGCTCTTGTACGGGCTGAATACGGGTGTACCATACGGAGAGCGCGGCAGGGATTGCAGCACTTGCTGGGCATGTTCCCCCGCCAAGCCGGAAAGCACGGCCAGAGCCGTGGCAAGAGCATCCGTGCGCTCATCGAGGTAGCCCTCCGCCGTGCGGAACATGCCAAAACGGCATGCGCCATTACTCCAGAAACATTTTCGCACCCGGGCGGCCAGCTCCGTAGCGGCAGCGGCGGCTTGTTCCGCCTCCTCGTTGCGGTCGAGCTGCCGGAGCATGCGCGCCAGCAAACGGCGGCATATATAATGCAGCACATTTGTGCCAAAGGCGTAAGAGGAGGCAATATCCGCCGGAGTCATCCAATCCGGGTAACTCTGGTCGCGCCAATCCAAGAAGGAAGTCTCCCCGGAGCGCAGAAGTGAATCCGAGCGAAGCACACGCGCATCCTCCTCCAGCGTACGCACCAGCACCTCCACGCACTGCTCCAACCAGGCATCATCCCCCAGTATTTGGTACACCGCCCACACCCCCATGGCCCACACCACACGATCCGTGGAAACAGGCCAGCCACCGCCCGTGCCTGTATCCTGCAACACGCGCCCCTCCGCCACGCGAGCATCCAGACTGGCGCGGCAGCACTCCGGCAGGGCAGCAGCAGCCCCCAGAGCCGCGGCATATGCAATATCCCGCGTCCAAACGGTGGACCAATTTGCCCCGGCCGGCAGGAGTCCCTCCGCCGTGCGGCTTTGCAAAAGCTCCCTAATGGCCATGTGGTACACCGCCCCCAGCACGGGGATGGAACCCCGGTAACAGGGTGTTTCCTCCGGCAATTCCGGCGGCAAATGCAGCTCTTGCGGGGGGCAGCCTTCCCGTGTTATCCGCAGGCAAGTGGGGGATACAAGCTCCGCCACCAGCCCGGGCTGGGTAAGCCGGTGGGTGGTAAGGCGGTAGGCCTCGCTCTCGTACAGGAGCTTTTCTGCGGCGGGGTCTGCCATGCAGGGCGGGATGGTACAATATCACAAAATAGCACCGGGCACATAGCCCACCCCCTGCGGGAAGCGGGTGGCCAGCTCCTGCACCATAGCGCTGAACGCATCCACCTGCCGGGCAGCCATACCGGTATCCCCGGCATTAGCATCGTATATCTCCTGAATTTCCTCGCGGGAGAGCGGGAGGCGGGAATCCGCCCCGAGGCGCTCCAGCAAATCATTCGAGGAGATGCGCCCACTGCGCAAATCGTCCGATACCGCCACGGCATGCTCCTTAATCACCTCGTGAGCCGTTTCGCGCCCCACACCGCGCTTCACTGCCGCCATCATAATCGTCGTCGTCATCAGGAACGGCAGGTAACGATTCAGCTCCGTTTGCACCACCGGGGCATACACTCCCATTTGGTCCAGCACGGTGAGGAAAGTTTCGAACAAGCCATCCGCAGCGAGGAAAGCATCCGGCAGCACGCAACGGCGCACCACGGAGCAGGACACATCGCCCTCATTCCACTGGTCGCCGATAATGCCGCCAATCATGGTGAGATGGCCCTTCAGAATAGCATGGAAGCCGTTTACACGCTCGCAAGAGCGGGGATTCTGCTTATGGGGCATGGCACTGGAGCCGGTTTGCCCCTTGGCAAAACCCTCCGTACAAAGCTCGTGGCCCACCATAAGGCGCCATGTTTTGCAGAAACTGCTGGGACCGGAAGCCAAACCCACCAAGCCGGAAATAATCTCAAAATCCAGAGAGCGGGGGTACACCTGCCCCACGTTCATCCACTTGGATGCAATGCCGAGGTGGGCGCATATGCGCTCCTCCAGCTCCCGCACTGTTTCCGGATTCTTGCCGAAGAGGGAGAGCTGGTCCAGCTGGGTACCCACGGCTCCCTTAAGCCCGCGCACGCGGTAGCGCTCCATCATGCTCACCCAAGCCCATGCCCAATGCACAATCTCCTCCCCGAACATGGAAATGCGCTTACCCATCGTGGTGGCCTGTGCTGCCACATTGTGCGTGCGGGCGGCAAACACCATATCCCGCCAGCTCTGGGCTGCGCGGGACATGCGAACCAGCACCGCCACAGCCTTATCGCGGATAACCTGCATGGAGCGCCAAATTTGCAGCTGCTCCACATTTTCCGTCAGGTCGCGGCTCGTCATCCCCTTATGGATGTGCTGGTGGCCCGCCAAATCGCAAAACTCTTCGATACGAGCCTTCACATCGTGCCGCGTGATGCGTTCGCGAGCGTTAATCGAATCCACATCCACCCGGTTTTTTACTTCTTCGTAAGCATCGATTGCCTCTTGGGGAATATCCAGCCCAAGGTCCTTCTGCGCCTTCATCACGGCAATCCAGAACTCGCGTTCCAACACAATGCGGCCCTCGGCGGACCAGATGTCTTTCATCGCACCGGAGGCATAACGTCCGGCCAGCACATTCGGAATAGCATTCATGAGCGTGTGTACGTATTGTGTAGAATGGATAAGAGTATAATATGGCGGAATAACCGCCACGCAGCTTAGCATCTATCCCCGCCCATGGCAAGTGCAAAGTATGTGTGCCCCCTCCCCTCCTCCTCCCGACAGCAGTATTGAGAAATATAGTGAAATATAGCAGCATATAAAAGAAATACGCTATATTTCACTATATTTTACTATAAAAGAAGCCCATTGTGGTGGCGGGAAAAGCGGCGGGGAGGCACACTAACTCTTTTCTGCTTGAGTTTCAGGGGGCAGTATATTAAACTTCTCCTGTTATGTTAGATGCCATAGATGCCTTTTTGAGTGCGAGCTGTGATTTTTTGTGGGGGTATATCCTCCTGTTCTGCTTGCTGGGCACGCACTTGTACCTTACCTTCATTCTGCGTTTTCCGCAGCGCCACCTGCTGCAAGCCATGCGGTACTATTTTAGCCGGAACGGTGGGCAGGGCGGCGGGCACATCTCCCATTTCTCCTCCCTCATGGTATCCTTGGCGGCTAATGTGGGCACGGGAAACATCATCGGCGTGGCGGTAGCCGTAACTGCGGGCGGCCCCGGGGCAGTACTTTGGTGTACTCTTACCGGCGTACTGGGCATGGCCACCCGCTATGCGGAGGCGCTGCTCGCCATTCGCTACCGCCGGCTGGATGCACGGGGTAACCTCGTGGGCGGGCCCATGTATGCATTGGAGTATGGGCTGCGCTGCAAATGGCTGGCGGTCATCTTCGCGCTGCTTACGGCCGTGGCCGCCTTCGGCATCGGCAATATCACGCAGGCAAACGCCATCTCCATGGTGCTGCAAAACAGTGCCTTGAGCATACCCGGCTGGGTAACGGGTGCCCTTACCTCCCTGCTGGTAGGGCTGGTGCTACTTGGGGGCTTAAAAGGCATCTCCCGCGTATGCACTGCTTTTGTGCCCAGCATGTCCGTTGTGTACATTGTGGGCTGCGGGTTGGTGCTGGCCACCCATGCGGAGTACATTCTGCCTGCGCTGGAAAATATTTTCCGCTGCGCCTTTACCGGGCAGGCGGCAGCCGGTGGTGCCGTGGGCTCTGCACTTATGCTGGCCATGCAAAACGGCGTGAAACGCGGCCTCTTTTCAAACGAAGCCGGTATGGGTTCCTCCCCCATCATCTCCGCCCCTGCCCGCACGCCGAACACCGTGCAGCAGGCACTTGTGGCTTCCACCGGTCCCTTCTGGGATACCGTGGTTATCTGCACCCTCACGGGTGTGGTTCTCACCATCTGCATAACGGCTCACCCGGAGATGGCCGGCATGGGAGATGGCGAGCTACTCTCCTACCGTGCTTTCGGCACCATTGGCAGTCTGGGCACTTTGCTGCTCACCATCAGTTTGGCCACATTTGTGCTTTCCACGCTGCTGGGCTGGTCGTACTTCGGCGAGCGTGCCTTGGAGTATTTGGGCGGGCAGCGCCTCATTACCCCCTACCGTGCCTTGTGGGTGGTGGCCACCTTTGTGGGCTGCATTATTCCCCGCAGTTCCGTTGTGTGGAACTTTGCGGACTGTGCGAATGCGCTGATGGCGCTGCCCAATCTGATTTGCCTAGTGGGGCTCACTCCCGTGCTGCTGGCGGAAACGCGCCGCTATCTCTGGCAGCACAGGCTCGATGAGAAAGACCCCACCCTTGTGAACCCGCAGGAGCATGAATTTTTCCCTCGCGACTAACGGTCAGAATTTTTCTTTGAACACATGCAGCCTCCTGTGCATCCATACTTCATCAGTTCTTCCGGTTCCCGGTGAGGGAGAGAGCGCCGGAAACCACCCAAAGGAAGGACTGAGTTTCATAGGTAGTAAGTTGGGGCGGCAGTAGGCGAGAGCTTGCTGCCGCCTTACTTTTGCGCATGGCGGCAATCGTGTAGGGGGCTTTCGCCCCCACACACACCACCGTACATGCCA